>JAYVRT010000210.1:0-2279 GCA_043776025.1 Archangiaceae bacterium
GGTGACTGCCCTTCGCCCTTGGTCTTCACCTTCTCGAACAGGGGGAACTGGACGTTGAACTTGAGGGTGCAGAACTGGCGGATCTCATGCGGCGTCCCAGGCTCCTGACCGCCGAAGTCGTTGCTGGGGAAGCCGAGCACCACCACGCCCTTGTCCTTCAATTCCTCGTGGAGCTTCTCCAGGCCTTCGTACTGCGGGGTGTAGCCGCAGGCGGAGGCGGTGTTCACGACCAGCACCACCTTGCCCTTGTACTGGGCGAGGTCGGCCGGCTTTCCGTCGAGGGTGTTGGTCTTAAAGTCGAAGAACGACATCGGTTTCTCCGTCACGGTGGGGGCGCTGGTGAGCGCAAGGGCGAGCGTCAGGGTCAGCATCGGGCTTGTCTAATACGGCTGCCCCGTCGGCGCTCTACCGAGGAGGGCCTAACCGGAAGATTGTCTCGACGTGGGTCCGGCCGCGCAGCGAGCGCTGGCCGAGCTCTTCGATCTCGAAGGCGGTGCCGAGCAGGTCGCGGGTGTGTTCCCCGAGGTAGATGTCGCCCGGGCCGGCGAGCGACTGAAGCCGGTCGGCGACGTTCACCACATCACCGATGACGGTGAAGCTCATCCGCTCTTCGCTGCCGACGGTGCCCATCACCACTTCGCCCGTGTTGATCCCGATGCCGATCTCGATTGGCTCGGCGCCCGTCGCGGCGCGGGTCTTGTTGAGCGCTTCGATTTCCCTCTGGATCGCCACCGCCGCGCGGGTGGCGCTGAGCGCGCCGTCACCCACCCCCGAGGTGAAGACGGCCATTATCTTGTCGCCGATGAACTTGTCGATCACCCCGTCGTGGGCGGCGCATTGGTCGATCATCAGCCGGAAGTACTGATTGAGCAGCTCGTGCAGCTGCTCGAGCGCAATCTTCTCCGACAGGCCGGTGAAGCCGTGGATGTCGGCGAAGAGAATCGAGCACGCCCGGCGCTCGCCCTCGAGGCGGTTGGTCTTGCCCGAGCGCGACAACAGCCGCTGGACGACCTCCTTCGAGACGTACCGGGAGAAGCTGTCGATCAACAGCTCGCGCTCGGTGATGTCATCGAGCACCAGCACCGTGCCCGCCCTTCACCTCTCCGGCGCCGGTGCGGAGCCGCTCACCCCGGAGGAACACCTGGCGGGGGATCCCGGTCTTGCTCACCATCGAAACCTTCGTCAGCGGCAGGCGGTCGGTGGCGGCGATGGTGGCGATGATCTCGTCGATCGGCACCCCGGGCAGTGCCCGAATGACTTCGTTGCCCGGCCGGCCGAGCGCCTCGGCCGGGGGGATGCCGGTGATCTCCTCCATCCGGTTGCTCAGAGGATGATCTTCATCGTCAGGTGCTCGACGACGACTACCCCGGCGGAGAGGCTCGAGATGACGCGGCTGTTGAACTCCTGCGCCGCCTGCAGCGATTCCCGGTGCTGCTTGGCCTGCTCCACTGCCTGCTGGCCCTCTTGCCGAAGCAGCTCGTTCTGCTCCTCGAGTTGGCCCGCCTTCTTCTCCGCGGCCCGGGTCATCCCCGCCGCGAAGATGTTCGAAGCGACCGCGATGTAGCGAAAGACCGCGTTCTCCACCTCGGCGAACATGTGGCCGTAGACGGCGTCGTTGCGCGGTCCGGCGCGGCGGATCACGTTGCGCACCACCGGGTAGACCAGCAGCAGCCCGCGGATGAAGTCGGCGGCGGAGAAGCCCTGGGCGATTCGCTGCTCGCTGATCTTCGCGATCTCTTTCGTCAGCTGGCTGGTGTCGTGGGTCTCGATGATGTCGAGGAACAGCTCGTAGAGCTTCGCCACCCGCTGGCGGACCTCGGCGGCATCCGCCAGCGCATACATCGGCACGGTCTCGACCAACGTGGACACCAGCTCGGTGATGGTCTGCTCGCGGTGCGCGCGGAGGATCTCGGTGACTTCGCTCATGGCCCGATCACTCTAGGCGATTGCGAGCGATCTCTGGTCGGCGGCGGCGAAGACGATTGGGCCGCGGTTCAGGGGCCGCCCGCGCCCAGGAGTTGCGGCCGACCTTCAGCCGCCAGCGGGAATGATTCCCAGCTGAATGAACCAGCCGTAGATGTCGACGTCGACCCAGTGCTCGACGACCTTGCCGTTGGCGATCTTGAGGAACTGAATCTCCGTCCACTGGGCGCTCTTGCCAGTGGCGGGAATCTTGAGGAACTCACCCTTGTGGGTGCCCGTCTCACGCGCGCGGTAGCAGACGACGTCTCCCTCGGCGAGCAGGAGCTCGATCTCCACCCGGTCGTCGGGGAAGCCGG
>JAYVRT010000211.1:0-7406 GCA_043776025.1 Archangiaceae bacterium
TGCCAGCGTCCCGGCCCCACGACGCGCCCCGAATCCATGGGGTTACCTGGCCGCACGAGGTCTCTGACACCGCTGCGCCGCCCGACACAGTCGACACACGCGTGTCAGCTTCATCATCTTCATTCCCTGGCTCGTCAGTGACCTTGACGCCCCCGCGGTCGAGCGGAATCCTCCCGGCCAATGTTGCGAATCGCTCTCGCGGCGCTGCTCTTCGCCACCCCGGAGATGATCCCTCCCGACGACGGCGACCTGGTCGGCCGAACTGCGCCCGAGGTCAGCTTCCAGCTCGACGACGGCAAGACGGTGAAGCTCGCCGACTACAAGGGCAAGCCGGTGGTCCTCTCGTTCTGGGCCAGCTGGTGCGCGCCCTGCCGCAAGGAATTGCCCGAGCTCGCGGCGCTGGCGGCGAAGCGTCCTGGCGTCACCTTCTTCGCCATCAACGTCGACAAGGAGCGCCCGCGGGCGGCGCAGTTCATCCGCGAGCTGAAGATGGCGCTGCCGGTGGGCTACGACCCCGAGGCCTCGACAATGGCGAAGTTCGACGTCGTCTCGATGCCGACGATGTTCATGCTCGATAAAAACGGCACGGTGAAGTTCCGCAAGGTCGGCTTCTCCGCTGACACCGGCCTCGCCGAGCTGATCGCCGCGCTGGACGCAAAGTGACCCCGCGCCGTTGGCCGCTGTTCGTCTTGCTCCCGGTGCTCGCCTTTGGGGCCTTCGCCGGCGGGCTGATGACCTGGCACCACGAGGTGCAGTCCTACGGCGCCGGCACCGAGGGCCCGCTGATCGGCTGCGAGGAGTCCGCGACCGTCAACTGCGACGTCGTCAACACCAGCGAATGGTCGGAGCTGCTGGGCGTCCCGCTGGCGACCTTCGGGGTGGCGACCAACCTGACGCTGCTGGGCCTCACCCTCTGGCTGCTGCGCGGAAAGCGCGAGCTGCAGGCTCTGCTGATCGCGGCGGGCGTCGGCGCCACCCTGCTCTCCGCCGTCCTCTTCTACGTCTCCAAGGTCCAGCTCGGCTTCGTCTGCAGCTGGTGCATCCGGATGTACGCGACCAACGTCGCGATCCTCGTGCTTTCGACGCTCGCGGGCAGGCCGGTGCGGCCCACTCCCCGGGCCCTCGTCTCCGCGCTCGGCCTCGGCCTGGCGGTGCTGGCGCTGGCGGTAGGGGTTCAGAAGGCGTGGCGCGGCTCGCTGATCTCCGCCGGCGGCAAGGCGCTGACGCCGGGCTCGGCGGCGAAGAGCTCCGATGACGGCGCGCCGCTCAAGGCCCGCACCTACGCGGTAACCAACGAAGACAACCTCCCGAAGCAGATGGTGATCAACGCCTCCGACGCGTGGAAGGGAAACCCACGGGCGAAGGTGGTGGTCGTCGAGTTCGGCGACCTCGAGTGCGGCTTCTGCAAGCGTGCCAGCGCCGAGCTGCGGCGGGTGATCGACAGCTACGGCGACCGGGTGCTGTTCGTCTTCAAGCACTACCCGCTCGATCCGACCTGCAACGCGAGCGTGAAGAACAAGCGCCACCCGTTCGCCTGCGCGGCGGCCCTCGCGGCGCGCTGCGCCCAGGAGCAACACCGGTTCTGGGCGTTTCACGATCTCGCCTACAAGAACCAGCACCAGCTGGGCGCGGCCAACCTGCGGCAGTACGCGCTGCAGGTCGGAGTCGACCCGGCGAAGTTCGAGGCCTGCGTCGCCGCCCCCCGGGCGTTCGACCCGATCCGCGCCGACGCTGACCTCGGCGGGCAGCTGGCGGTGCACGGCACGCCGCGCATCTACATCAACGGAAACCTCTACCGGGGAGGCTCGGCCGCCGAGGCCGTCGCCCGGGCGTTGGAGGAAGCGCTGGGGAAGACCGCCGCCGACGCCGAGGTCGCGGCGAAGGCGCTCCACGTCGAGGGGGTGGCGGCGGCGGTGCCCTCGGACGCGCCGGCGACGCGGACGCTGTCCTTCGGCGAACTGAAGTTCTCGATCGACACCTTCGAAGCGTCGCTCGAAAGCGGGGCCGCAGTCAGCGGAAAGCACCGCGTGCCCGCGACGCGGATGAGCTGGTACGCGGCGAAGGACGCGTGCGCCGCGGCGGGCAAACGGCTGTGCAGCGAGCAGGAATGGGTGAGCGCCTGCCAGGGGGCCGCGGCGGTGGACGACAACCACAACGGGCAGTTCGGCGACGACATGATCGAAGGCACCGCCTACCCCTACGGCGACTACCACGAGGCGGACCGCTGCTGGGACGACAAGCAGGGAGATCAGTTCCGCCCGGTCTACACCGGAGAGCTGCCGGGCTGCGTCGGACCCGGCGGCGTCTACGATCTCACCGGCAACGTCGAGGAGTGGGTGGGAGAGAGCCCCGAGCGCGCGGTGCTGATGGGCGGAGGCTGGGACACCCGGGAGGATCACGCGCGCTGCTACCACCGCAACGACAGCTTCGGCGCCGCCTACTCCAGTCCCCGCGCCGGCTTCCGCTGCTGCACCGCGGCGGGCCCCTGACCTCTTCTCCACGAGGGTGGTGGCGGGTGCCGCTGGCGTGCTTCGCCGTGATGCTGCCCGCGTTTCTCCTCGGCCTGGGCTGGCGGCTGCAGGAGGCCACGTCAGGCAGGTTGAGCCCGCTCGGCGTGCATCGCCTCTGGGCGTTGGCGCTGCTGGGCGTGATCGCTCCCGCGACCGGTCTGGTGGTGGTGGCGATAAAGCGTCAGCTGAAGCTGCGCACCGCGCTGACGCTGGTCGCGCTGCTGCTGCTCGGTCTGGTCGGCGGCGGAGCGCTGGTCATCGCGCTCGACCCAAAGTTCCCCTTCACCGACGACTACCTGCTGAGCGCCCTCTCGCCCGACGGGCGCGATCAGGGCCACGTCTACCTGAGCTCGTTCATCGGCTGCTCCTACGCGCTCTATCGCGGCCCGGCGAACGCGATGTTCGTGGAGGCGGTCTCGTCCGAGTCGATCGACTGTGCGCGGCAGGGCGCGGTAGAGGTTCATTGGCCGTCCGACGGCGGCGTCGAGCTCTCGACCGACGCCCGGCGGCCTGCCCCCTGGAACCTCTTCGGCCCCTGGCACTGATCGGTTGTCAGGCCTTGGCGGCGGTGGTTGCCTCGGCCAGATGAGAACCGTGATCAGCTTGCTGTTGATCTCCTCGCTCGCCTGGGCGGGCACCGCGCGCCGGGTGAAGGACGACCAGGGCTGCGACAAAGGGATCGACGAAAACAACGAGCTCGACGGAGAGATCGTCTGCGCCCGCGACGGGGTGAAGCACTTCGAAGGGATGTACGCCCACGGCAAGCGCGTCGGCGTGGCGAAGACGTGGCGCGACGACGGCAAGCTCGCGAGCGTGGTGCACTTCGTCGACGGAACTCAGACCGGGCTCGCCGAGGAGTACGGCCGCGACGGGACGATCGACGAGTCCTGCGAGTACAAGAACGACAAGAAGGACGGGCCCTGCAAGCTCTACGGCCCCGAGGGAAAGCTCTCGGAAGAACGTCGCTACCTCGCCGGAGATCAGCGCGGGCCGTGGACCCGCTACCACCGCAACGGCAAGGTGATGGAGAAGGGCACGATCGACGATACCGGCCGCCCACACGGGCTGCGCGAGCGCTTCCGGGAGAACGGTGCACCGGAGTCTTCCGAGAACTTTCTCCACGGAGAGAAAGACGGCCTGGAGAAGGAGTGGCACCCCAACGGGAAGCAGAGCCGCGAGCTGTCGTGGAAGGCGGGCAAGCAGCACGGCCTGAGCAAGAGCTGGCACGAGAACGGGCAGCTCGCGAGCGTCGAGTGCTACCAGAACGGAGAGTCGAAGCTCGGCGCCGGCCCCTGCACCGGGCAGACGGGAAGCGAGGTGGTGACCCGCTGGTTTCCCGACGGAAAGCCGTACGAGACCACCTCGGTGAAGAACGGAAAGAAGAACGGCGAGCGGCAGCTGTTCGCTTCCGACGGCACGCTGCGGGGTTCAGAGAGCTACGTCGACGACGTTCTCGATGGGCTCGAGAAGTCCTACGAGGGCGGCAAGCTCAAGCACCAGCTCACCTGGAAGGCGGGGAAGAAGGCCGGGCCGGAGACGGCGTTCTTCGAGGACGGCAAGACCGCCGAAGAGACGGTGTGGCGTGACGGCCAGCGCCAGTCGCACACCACGTGGTGGATGAACGGGAAGAAGAAGTTGGCGGAGAACCTCGACGGCGAGCTCTGGCATCGACAGACCTGGCACGACACCCGGCAGCAGGCGACCGAGGACGCGTACCGCGAGGGTGGGTACGGCGGGCGCAGGGAAGGGCTCGAGCGCCGCTGGTCCGAGCAGGGGATCCTGGTGTTGGAGGGCCAGTGGAAGGCGGGCAAGCGCCAGGGGACGCTCAAGGTCTACTTCGAGAAGACGGGCAAGCGCCTCTCGGAGGAAGACTGGGCCGACGATGTCCGCACCGCACGCAAGGAGTGGGACGAGCAAGGCGTGCAGGTGAAGGACGACCGCTACAACGCCGACGGATCGCGGAAGTAGGCATTCACTTCGGGTTTTCGAAGGCCTTGATGATCTGCTGAACCCTGTCGTAGTCGGGGTGCTTGGGGTCGGCGATCCGGAGAAACTCCCGGTATTGCGCCGCGCCGTTCTCGGAGTCTCCGAGCTTGGCGTAGACGGTTCCGAGCAGCTTGTGGCACTCGGCGTTCGCCGGCGTCGCCGCGAGGCAGTCGAGCGCAACCAAGCGCGCGGTCGGGAGATCGCGCGCGGATAGTAACCGCTTGACCACGGCGATGTGCCCGGTGTCGCGGGCTTCGGCGGTGAGTTCGACCTCGCGCTTCGACAGGTCGGCCCGTGCTTCCTCCTCGATCTGGGCCTCGGCGGCGGCGTCGAGTGCCTGTTGAGGGGCGCTGAAGATCGCGTCGGTGACGCGCTGCCCGATCTCCTCGGGAGTGCCGGTGTCCGCGACTTCCTCCACGTCCTCGGCAGTCGTCTCATCGGGTTCGGCGCTGGGCTCGACGTCGTCAGCAGGGGACCCGCGAGGCACAGGGGCTGGGAGCATCGCCTGCTCACTCCGGAAGCTCTCTGCCAACGCCTGCTCGGAGCCCGGCTCGATCAGGCGCTGTTCGAACTCGACCAACTCCGCAGACTCGCGGCCGAAGATCATCCCTCCGGTCACGCCGCAGATCAGCAAGCTGGCCCAGATCCCGGCGGCCAGCCAGTAGGATCTCGCGCGCCGCGCCGGACTGAACTCCAGCGGAACCGAGGTGCGAAGCGGCTCCTGGATGCGCTGCTGCATAGGCGGACTCTACTGCCTCCGCCGCCTTCGATTCACCCGACGGCCGGCGACCGCCCTCGGACTTCGAGATCTTCTTCGCGGAGCCTCTACCGCAGGCCCGAGGCGCAGCGGCTGTTGACGCAGGTTCCGCCGAGCGCGTGATCGCAGCAGTCGAGATCGGTGTTGCAGTGTTCGAACTCGCGCGAGCACCCGCCGCCGCTCGAACCGCAGACCTGGGTGCCTTCAGTCAGGCCCCGGCAGAACCCGCCGCAGCACTGGTCGCCGGTGCCGCAGCCCTCGCCGTCCGAGCGGCAGGGCTCGAGCGCCCAGTAGCCGCGCGAGTTGCCCGCGAGCAGCTCCTGCGCCGGCAGATAGAAGGCGGGGTGGCTCGGGTCTTTGCCCGCGGCCCCGTCGAGATCGATCGCCGCCGCCCAGAGCTTCTTCGTCGTCGGGTCACGGGAGATGTCGTGGAAGCGCGGGTCGCTCCACCACGGGTTCAAGGTCGCGACGTTTCCGTAGAGGCGGCGGCTGGTGAAGATCACCCAGGCGAAGCCACCGGACGCGATCGGCGCGACGGTCGCCTCGTAGTTGAGCGTCCAGTCTTCGCCGTGGTTCGACGGGCCGGTGGGGAGCGCACCCAGACCGTTGAGCTTGTCGAGCCGCTTCGCCACATGCGCGGTCAGATCGTAGAACCACAGCTCGCCGCGGGCGCCGGTGTCGGAGCACGGCCCGGCAGCGTCGCAGCTGGCGCGCGTCTCGCCGAAGCCGCGGCCATTGGACACCGTCTCCACCTGGAAGATCAGTCCGTCACCGGCAGGGAGGAAGCTTGGGTAGATCACCGTCTGGCCCACGGGCGGGGTGAAGAGGACGGTGAAGTCGCTGAAGGTCCCCGGCTTGGCAAAGCGCATCATCGCGAGCGACCGCTGATCCCCTGAGCTGCCCGCGGCCGAGCCGCCGTACCAGTTGAACGCGAGCTTGGTGCCGTCGGGAGAGAAGACCGGCGTCCCTGCGCGCAGGCCGGCTGGGAGCCCGGTGGTGGTCACCGCGGCGCCGCTCGGCACCGAGTAGAGCGCTGACGGAGCGGTGGAGGCGGCGGCCAGCGGCGCGGCGTTGGAGAAGAGGAGCTTGCCGTCAGGTGAGATCGCGCCCCAGGCGAAGCGGCCGTCGGTCGGCGCCATCGCCGTCTCGGCGTTGTTGGCCTTGAGAGCGTAGTGGCTCGTCTGGCCGTAGTCGTCGCCGTGCTCGGTGAGCAGCGCCGCGCCGTCGGCGGACACGACGTGGCAGACGCGACAGTCGGCTGAGGTCCCAGACTTGCCCGCGACCAGCACCGGGTCCGTCGAGCTGCCTTTGATCGCCAGCGTCGCGCCCCCGAACTGGCCGTTGCCGCCGAGCGCCCCGGGAAAGTTGTAGGCGAGCTTCGACCCGTAGGAGTTGTAATAGACGACGCCCTTGAGCGTGCCCGGGGCGATCCGCCAGGTCTGGGTGAGCGGCCCGTGGAGCGTACCCCCAGCCGCGAACACCAACCGCACGGTGACCGACAGGCCGCCGCAGGCTTCGGTCATCGCCTGCCAGGCCGGCTGGGGAATCGGGTGGTGGACGAAGGGCGTCGCGGTGCGGGCGAAGTTCCCGTCGTAGACGAAGCTGAGGCACTCGAGGTGAATCCCGATCGCGTCCGGGTCCTGCGCGGCGCCTTTCCACTGCAGCAGCGGCGCGAGGATCCCGCGCGGCCAGACGGTGGCGTCATACGGATAGAGCATCGCGAGGCCCGGCTGGGCCGCGGGAGGCCCCTGGAGCAACGTCACCGTGGCTGGTGGAACCGGGCCGCCGACCCCTTCCCCGCCCACGCCGCCGACGCCACCCGCTCCGGCGTCTGCCGCGCCCGAGGGGCCTCCGTTCTGGGTCAGGTGGAGGCGCACGGTGACGGTCGTCGTGGCCTGCCCCGCCCCGTACTGCGCGGTCACCTGGGCGACGCCGCCGGCCGCGCCCGTCGCGGTGAAGAGCCCGGAGCCGTTGATGACTCCCAGGGAGTTCGGCGAGGCGCTCCAGGTCGGGGACACTGGAGTCCCGTTGGCGCTGGCGAAGAACTGCTGCGTCGCCGTCTGGCCCGAGTTGACGTTGAGCACCGGATCCTTGGGGATGATCATCAGCGTGCCGGTGAAGCCACCGCTGCCGCCGGTGCCCGACCCACCGCC
>JAYVRT010000212.1:0-2278 GCA_043776025.1 Archangiaceae bacterium
GGTGGGTCGTCTGCGCGCTGGTGGTGACGTGGATGAACGACACCGCCGCATATTTTTCCGGCCGGCTGCTGGGCAAGCACAAGCTCTACGAGGCAGTGAGCCCCAACAAGACCTGGGAAGGCTTCTTCGGCGGCATGGTCGGCAGCATCGCCGGCCTGCTGATCGTCAAGTTCGGCTTCTTCCCCGCGGTGACCCTGCTCGACTGCATCGTAATGGGAATCCTGGGCGGAGTGCTCGGCCCGGCGGGTGACCTGTGCGAGTCGATGCTCAAGCGCGCCTACGGGGTCAAAGACTCAGGCAAGATGATCCCCGGCCACGGCGGGATGCTCGATCGCATCGACGCGCTGCTGTTCAACGCGCCGATGGTGCTGCTGTGGGTGCAGTTTGGCCGCGCCGCGCTCGGGCAGTAAGGGCCGCATAGCGCTGCGCCGGCGACCCGGTTAACCTCGCCAGACGCAAATGGCGGCGATCCAGAACATCGTCTTCTTCATCATCTTCCTTGGCGTCCTGGTCACCGTGCACGAGCTCGGTCACTTCCTGCTCGCCAAGGCCTGCAACGTGAAGGTGCTGAAGTTCAGCGTCGGGTTCGGCCCACGCGTCTTCGGCTTCACCCGCGGGGAGACGGAGTACCGGGTCGGCTGGCTGCCGCTGGGCGGCTACGTGAAGATGGCAGGGCAGGAGCCCGACGACGAGGTCGCGCCGGAGGACGTGGGGCGCAGCTTCCAGGCCCAGGCGTGGTGGAAGCGGGCGCTGATCGTCGTCGCCGGCCCGGCGTTCAACCTCATCTTCCCGGTCATCGCCTTCTTCTTCGTCTTCATCGGCAGCACCGAGGTGGTGGCGCCGCGCGTCGGCTGGCTCGAGCCCGAGCTTCCGGCGGCGCGGGCTGGCCTCAAGCCGGGCGACTACATCCGGAAGATCGACGGGTTTCCGGTGCGCGCCTTTCGCGAGATCCGCGAGCTGATCGCCAACTCGGCCGACAAGGAAGTGACGCTGACCCTCGAGCGAGACGGCAAAGAGGTGATCGCCAGGCTCAAGCCGATGGCGACCACCGACGCGGATCCAATCGAGAAGGTGCAGCGCGGGCTGCTCGGCATCTGGCCCCACGGCCGGGCGCCGATCCTCGGCGTTCAGCCCGGCTCCGTCGCCGCCAGCGCGGGGCTGAAGAGCTTCGATCGGATCCTGAGCCTCAACGGCACGGTGCTCAAGGACGAGCAGGATCTCGAGCGCGAGGTCGCCAAGGCAACCGACACGCTGGAGCTGCAGGTGGTGCGCTCGCGGCGGGTGCCTGCTGGTGGCGCGGCGCTGGTCGTCCCCGAACTGCTGAGCTTCAAGCTTCAAAAGCAGCCGGGCGAAGGCTTCGCCGCGCTCGGCGCCGAGCCGGGCGACCTCTACGTCTGGAGCGTCAGCCCCGGCACGCCCGCCGCCGAGGCCGGCATCGTCCAGGGCGATCGCCTGGTGCAGATCAACGAGCACAAGCTGACCTCGTGGATGACCGTCGAGCTCGAGCTGCAGGTGCTGGAGAAGAAGCCGTTCAAGCTCGCCTGGCTCCACGAAGGGCTCGCCCAGAGCAAAGAGCTTTCGCAGGTGACGTACACCTACGACGACGCGTTCAAGAACCGCCTCGAAGGGTTGGAGCTCGGCGTCCTCCCCCGGCTCGCCTTCCGCGGCGGGCTCGACGTGCTCGCCGGCGGCCCCGCGGAGGAGATGGTGACGCTGACGATGGGGCCGAAGGAGGCCGCCTTCGCCGCGGTGAAGAACGTGCCGGAGATGATCCGGAAGATTGGGCTGATCTTCTACCGGCTGTTCACCGGCGGCATCCCCGCGGAGTCGGTGGGTGGGCCGATCATGCTCTTCCAGGTGGCCGCGAAGAGCGCCGAGCAAGGTGTCGAAACCTTCATCGGCAACATGGCGCTGGTGAGCATCAACTTAGGCCTCGTCAACCTGCTGCCGATTCCCGTGCTCGACGGCTTCGCCCTGCTCGCGGCGCTGTGGGAAGGCATCCGGCGCCGCCCGATTCCGATCCGCGCGCGGGAGTACGCGAACCTCGTTGGGCTGGCGATGCTGGCGGTGCTGGTGGTGTTCGTCTTCAAGAACGACATCACCCGGCTGCTGCGCTGACCGGCCTTCTAAGCGCCTCGAAGCTCCATTCGTTCAGGAGCGGATGGCGCAAAGTCGAGCAGCTGCCGTGATGGCCCCAGAGAATCCGGGCGATTAGCGGGCGGCCCGGGATCTGCATTGGCGGTGGGCTCGGAGGTGTCCTTGTCTCGACTCTTGACGC
>JAYVRT010000213.1:0-2275 GCA_043776025.1 Archangiaceae bacterium
GGAATCAGGAATCCGCCCCCCGGCGTCCCCGGCGGCTTCGGGGGAGCGTCGTCGGCGATCGGGATCAACTGGGCCGGCGTCACCGCCGTCTTCGCGTACTGCAGCTTCACGGTGGTGGTGTCGGCGGTGCGGACGCCGCTGCTGGTGTTGTAGTGAATCTGCATCGCCAGCACCTTGCCCGGCGCGAGCGGGATGCCGGTGCCGGCCGGGTACTGAACCAGGGCGGTGCCGGGGACCCAGCCGCCGACCATCGTGACATCGCCCTTCACCCCGGGACCGCCGAAGCAGGTCCAGCCTTCGCCGCCCTCGAGCTGGTCCGCCGCGATCGCCTGCGCCTTGTCGACCGCGAAGAGGATGACGTGGTGCACCTCGGCGCGCTGGCCGGGAGAAATCTGGTAGCCGATCACCGACTGCGCGGTGGTGACGTTCAGGTCGACCATGAAGCAGTGGTAGTCGTCGACCAGCGTCGTGTCGGGTGTGTACGGGCTCACCGGCGCCACGGTGGCGTCCACCCAGGGCAGGTTCTCCTGCGACACCGGCGCCGGCGCGTCGGCCGGATTTCCCGCCTCGCCCTTGTTCGCCGCCCAGGCGGTGAAGACGTCGATCTCCGCCTGGCTCATCCGCCGCTGACCGACGTAGCCCATGCCGCACGACTCGGCCGGCATCCACGGCGGCATCTTGCGCGACACCGCGTCGGCGGCCATCTGCACGTACCAGCTCTTCACGCTCGCGTAGCTGTCCATCGAGAACGGAGCGATGCCGCCGGTGTTGTGGCAGCCCTGGCAGCGCGTCTGCGCCACCGGCAACACGTCACGGTACCAGGTGGCCATCCCTCCGTCGGGCAGGGTGGTCGCCTCGGGTCGGCCCCCGCCCCCGCCGCTCCCTCCGCCCGCGCCGCCATCCGGATTGGGCAGCGCCAGCGGGGTGCAGGCGGACAGAGCGATGCAAGCGAGGAGGGCGATTGGGCGCATGGGTTCCAGTTGGGTACCGGGCGAATGCCGGACGATTCACCACTCTACTTAGAACGCCGACCCAGGCGTTGTAAGACCGCGGCCCACATGAGAGTCCTCGTGATGACCTTGCTGACTGCGACCGCCGCTTCGTCCGCCGAACCGTCGTTCCTCCGGGAGTTCGCCGAGACCCGCCGCTACCTCGCGGGCCGGCCCAACTCGCCGAAGTTCACCCCCGACTCGAAGGCGGTGCTCTTCCTGCGTGCCAAGCCAAAGGCCGCGGAGCAGACGCTGTACGAGCTGGACGTCGCCACCGGACAGACGAAGGAGCTGCTGACCCCAGAGGCGGTGCTCAACGGCGCCGCCGAGCAGCTGTCGGTGGCGGAGAAGGCGCGCCTCGAGCGGATGCGGGTGACTGCCCGCGGCTTCACCAGCTTCCAGCTGTCGAAGGACGGGGCGAAGATCCTCGTCGGCCTCTCGGGCCACCTCTACGTCGTCGAACGGGCCACCGGGAAGGCGGTAGAGCTGAAGACCGGGGCCGGCGCGGCGTTGGACCCGAAGTTCTCGCCGGATGGAACGCTCGTCGGCTACGTCCGTGAAAACGATGTCCGGATCCTCGAGCTGAAGAACAACACCGAGAAGCAGGTCACCCAGGGCGGCACCGACGCCAAGCCCCACGGCCTCGCCGAGTTCATCGCGCAGGAGGAGATGTCGCGCTTCGAGGGCTTCTGGTTCTCGCCCGACGGGAAGACGATCGCCTTCCAGCACACCGACTCGAGCGCCGTCGAGCAGTTTCAGATCCCCGACCCGATGCATCCCGAGCATCTGGCCGAGCGCTTCCCGTACCCGCGCCCGGGCAAGGCCAACGCGAAGGTGAAGCTGCTCCTCACCGCGGTCGGCGGTGGCAAGGCGACCGAGGTCTCCTGGGACGCCGCGGCGTTTCCCTACCTCGCGACCGTCGTCTGGCCCAGGGGCGCGCCGCTGACGCTGGTGGTGCAGAACCGCGAGCAGACCCGTCAGCAGGTGCTCAAGGTCGACCCGAAGACGGGGAAGACGGCGGTGCTGCTCACCGAAGAGGACAGCGCCTGGGTCAACCTCGATCAGCAGTTCCCTCATTGGCTCCCCGACGGCTCGGGCTTCTTCTGGATGACGGAGAAGAACGGCGGCCCCGAGGTCGAGCTGCGCAACGCCGACGGCACGCTCAGCTCGACCTGGGTGAAGGTCGACGCGCGCTACGGCCCGCCCGAGGCCGGCTTCGTCGGCTACGACGAGGCGGGCAAGACGCTCTGGTTCCTCGGGGGCAGGAGCCCCGCCGAGACCCACGT
>JAYVRT010000214.1:0-7390 GCA_043776025.1 Archangiaceae bacterium
GCTTGACTGCTTCGACGAAACCGCTGGCCCCAGGTGTGTTGTTGCGCCAACACCCTCGGCTCCATCACGGTCAAGGTGTGAATCGACACACCGCCAACCGCCACCCACACGGCGGCCCGGTCAACGGGTAATCTGTGTGCCTCGCCCGCCGTGTCCGACCAGCCCTCCGTCCTGATTTGCTGCTTCGACGTGCTGCCTGGACCCAGCGGGCTCTCGCGCCGTGTCACCGAGTACCTGAAGGGACTGGGCGATCGGTACCAGGCGGTGGTGCTCTCCAACAAGACGCCCGATCACTCGCACATCGAGCGCTACCAGCTGGCGCGCCTGCTGCGGGTGCCGATCGGCTCGGGCGATCTCCAGTCGCGGATCCAGGCGTTCGACCGCGCAGTGCGCCGCCAGCTCGAGAGCGAGGAGTACCAGCTGGTTCACTTCTTCGATCCGTTCGGCGGCTACGCCCTGTGCGAACAGCGCGAGAACCAGCAGCGCGAAGGGCCCGCCTACCGGCTGATCTACGACGCCCAGACCTTCCCCAGCCAGGAGCTGCGCTACACCCACCCGCACACCGAGGGCGATCGCCGCTTCCTCTCGAAGATCCGCCGCCAGGAGCTGTTCTGCCTGATGAACTCGGACGCGGTGATCACCGGCTCCGAGGTCACCCGCAAGTTCATCCTCGACCAGGGAGTGCCCGAGGCTCAGGTGCGGGTGCTCCGGGCGCCGGTCGAGGTCAGCCTCTACTCGCCCGAGGTCCTCGGCCGCCCCGACGCCTCGCCGATGAAGATCCTCTACCTGGGCAGCCAGCTGGGCTACCAGGGCCTGCCGACGCTGCTGCGGGCGATGCAGCTGGCGATCCGTCAGGTCGACGTCCGGCTCACCATCGTCGGCCCCAAGCACACCGAGTGGCAGGCCCACCTGCTCGACCTGGTCAACGAGCTCAAGCTCGCCGGCAAGGTCGAGTTCCAGGCGCCGGTGATCCACGACGACCTGCACAAGATCGTCGCCACCTGCGACGTCGGCGCGCTCACCCTCGACGACAACGAGCGCAACCGGAACCAGGGCGGCCCGCTGTCGAAGCTGGGCGAGTACCTCGCCGGTGGCCGGCCGGTGATCGCCTCGGATCTGCCGATCACCCGCGAGCTGGTGCCCGAGGCGGCCGGCGTCTTCTTTCCCTGCGGCGACTTCAAGCGGCTCGCTGAACAGCTGATCCTCCTCGCCCAGGACCCCGAGCGCCGGGTTGCGATGGGCAAGGCCGCGCGTGCCGCGGCGGAGAAGGTCGACGCCTCCTGGATCCGCGGGCAGCTGCTCGACCTCTACGTCGAGGTCGCCGGCCGGGTCCGTGCCCCGCTGAGCCCCGACGCGATCGCTGAGATCACCCGCGCCGGAAAGCTGCCGGTCAGAGAGCCCAACACCCCGAAGACCGACCCGGCGATGAAGGCGCCCGAAGAGCCGCCCGCGGGAACTGACCCCGAGGGCAACGTCTCCTCTGACGCGCCGGCGATCCTCGGCACTCCACTGCGAACGGATGAGGACCAGCCGCGCACCGCGGTCACCGATCGCGTCTCCGTCGCCGGGCCGCCGGTGGTGATGGGCACTCCACTGGCCGCCGAGGCCGCCACGCCGACCCCGCGCGAGCTGCCCGCTGTCGAGCTGATCAGCGCCAGACCAATCACTGCCGCGAAGGGCGTCCCTCCGGTGAAGCTGTCCAACAGACCGATCACCGCAGCGAAGGGCGTCCCCCCGGTGCTGGTTGCCGACAGACCGCAAAGCGCGCCCCGCGGCGTCCCGGCGACCCCGTCCCGCGGAAGCTCAGAGGCGAGGAGCTCGCCCACGCCCAGAAGCGAGACCCGTTCCGGCGAGCGGGCCCCGGTAAGCCGACCGACTCCCGCGGCGAAGCCGATCACCGGCCCCAGGGGCTTCCCCGCCGCGAAGGCGCCCGAGAACCGGGCCACCCCGGCGCGCGGCAGCGCCCGTGCCCGCGACCCGATGCCCGAGCCGACGCCGATCTTCCGCGCCGGCCCCCCCGTCGACGAAGCGGCCGCGCCGACCCCCCGCGCCCGCGCCGCCGCCCAGGTCGGAGGGGGGATCACCGCGGAGAACGAGCTGCCACCCGAGGTCACCCCGGTCCACGGCCCGCCAACGGCGCTGAGCGACGCGCCCCCCGAGCCGACGCCGATCCGCCGCCCGCCCGCCTTGCGCCGCGCTGCCTCGGGGTCGTTCCCTGCCGCGACCGCTGGCACCACTCCTTCCACCCCTGGACCTCACTCCGCCGAGGTGCCCGTCGCGCCGTCGGCTGCCTCGAAGACCAGCGAGACGATCAACAACCTGCCGCCGATCACCCGCGCCACGGGCGCCAGCGGCCTTCCCGCGGTGCGCGCGATCGCTTCCCCGGTCCTCGCCCCCTCGCCGCCTCCGCCCGAGGCCGCCGCCGATGAGGAAATCCAGGAGATCGGCGACGACGAAGTGCTCGACCCCGCGGCCCAGACCGGCGACGAGGACGCCAACGAAGGTGTGGACGAAGCCCAGGTGATGGAGATGCACGAGGCCGAGGCCCACGCGATCGAGAGCAACCCCGAGCCGCTGCCGTCGAACCTCGACCCGTGGCTCGCCCAGCTCGTCCACGGCTACTGTCCCTCCGACTCCGCCTTCTTCAACCGCCACACTCCCCCGACCAACTTCCCGGGCCGCGACTAACCACCCCATGTGGCTCTCCCTCGTGGCCGCGGTCGCTCTGACCCAGCTCGAGCCCGTGGACGCCGGCGCCCGCCTCGAGCTCGAAGTCCGCTCGATGGGCAGCCGGGAGCCGCTTCCGCTGGCCCGGGTGGAGTGGCCCGACGGCGGGCTCGCGGGCGAAGCCGACCTCAACGGGAAGCTCGCCCTCGAGCTCGCACCAGGGCCGGTGACGGTCAAGGTGATGAGCACCGGCTTCGTCGCTCAGACCTTCAGCGAGTCGCTTGCCGAGGGAGAACGGCTGGCGGTGATCTACCGCCTGGATCCCACCGGGGTCCGCCCGTTCGAGACGAAGGTGCACGGCAACCGCTTCCGCACCGAGGTCGCCCGGGTGGCGCTGGGCGACACCGAGGTCCACGACGTCGCCGGCACCCAGGGAGAGCCGCTGCGGGTGATCCTCCTGCTGCCCGGCGTCGCGCCGATCGCCTCCGGGCTCGCCTACCCCGTGGTCCGTGGCGCGCAGCCCGCGGCGACCGCCTTCTACCTCGACGACATCCGCGTCCCGCAGCTGTTCCACTCGCTGGTCGGCCCGGCGGTGGTGCACCCAGCGCTGATCGACCGCGTCGACTTCTTCTCCGGCACCCCGCCCGCCCGCTTCGGCCGCTTGATGTCCGGCGCCGTCGAGGCCCAGCTCAACCGGCCGCGCACCCAGGGCTTCGGCGCCCAGGCCTCGGTGGACCTGCTCAACTCCAGCGCGCTCGTCGAGCTCGGCTTTCCCTCGACCGGAACCTGCCTGACCCTCGCGGGGCGCTACAGCTACACCGGGGCGCTGGGCGCAGTGATCGCCCGGCAGCTGCTGCCCTCGACCCCGCCACGCACCCCGGTCGCCAACTTCTGGGACTACCAACTGCGCGTCGAACAGCGGATCGGCGGCGGGCGGTTGCGGCTGCTCGCCCTGGGCGCCTCCGACGAGGTGGGCGCGGTCGCCGACTCGCCGGCGTACGCGTCGGGCCTGTTCATCTCCAACTTCCACCGCGTCGATCTGCGCTGGGTCGGCCCCCTGGTCGGCGGCGAGGTCGAGGCCGGAGTCACCGCCGGCCCGGAGCAGCTGGGCGTGCGGGGAGAAGAAGGGGGCGCCCGTTCGTTCGAGTTCCTCCTCTCCCGGACGATCGTCGCGGCACGGGGACGGTACCGCCGCGCGTTCGGCGACGCCTGGCGGGTCGAGGCGGGGGCGGACCTCGAGTGGCAGGCAGCCGCGGTCGAGCTCGTCGGCCGCACCGAGCTGGCGAGCGTGCCAGTCACCGACTTCCGCGAGCCCCGCACCACCGGGTTGCTCGGGGCGCTGTGGGTCCAGGCGGGGTTCGCGGCGGAGGGCTTCACCGCCAACCTCGGCCTGCGCGCCGAGATCTACCACCTGGATCCCGAGGTCACGATCCCGGCGATCGCCCCCCGCGCCGAGCTGCGACGCGCGCTGGGCGAGCGCTTCGAGGCGCGGCTGTCCGCCGGGCTCGTCAACCAGCCGCCGACGGTGCTGCTCAACCTGCCCGTCACCGATCTCGCCGGCCTGCGTCAGGGCCTGCAGACCGGACTGCAGACCGAGGCGGGGTTCACCTGGCGGATCGTCGATGGCGTCACCCTCGACGCCGCGGTCTTCCATCACACCCTCTTCCGCGCGGTGGAGTACGGGCTCGAGCAGCTGCTCGACTCGCGCCGCAACCTCGCCGACGCGCAGATCGGCGTCGCGGGCCGGGCCTTCGGCGCCGAGGTGACGCTGCGCAAAGAGCCGGTCGGCCGCTGGTTCGGCTGGATCAGCGCGACGCTGATGCGCAGCGAACGGCTGCAGTCCGTGTTCCGCTTCGACAGTGCCGGTGAGGTGGACGGCCCGCCCGTCACCCGCTGGGTCGCGTTCGCCTTCGACCAGACGCTGGTGGTCAACGCCACCGCCGGCGTACGGCTGCCGTACAACTTCCAGATCGGGCTCTCCGGCCACCTCCACACCGGCCGCCCAGAGTCGGGCCAGGTGACCTCGCGCGCGCTCCAGCCGGGGTTCGATCCGGTGATCCGCCAGAGCCTGTGGGTGCCGGTCGAGCTCGATCGGGTCCCCCGCCTGCCGCCCTTCGCCCGGCTCGACCTGCGCGTCAGCAAGCTCTGGCGCTTCAACGAGTTCACCCTCGAGGCCTACCTCGACCTGCTCAACGCCACCTTCACCCGCGAGGTGCTCGGCTACCAATACACCCGCGGCCCGGGAGGAGCGCTGCTCAAGGTCCCGTTCGACGTGCCCCTGGTGCTGCCCCAGCTGGGCCTGAAGGGGGTTTACTGATGATCGTGCGGCCCCTGACCCTGACGCTCGCGGTGGTGCTCGGCGGCTGCTTCGGCCAGCCCGAAGACATCTTTCAGATCGACGGCACCGTCGCCGACGGACTGCACGAGGCGCTGCGGGGCGTGACCGTGCGCCTGCAGCGCGACCAGGGCTATACCGAGGAAGGCTGCTCGGAGTTCTCCGACTTCGTCAGCCTCACCTCCGACGAGACCGGCGCCTTCCACCACACGATCATTCGCCAGCAGACCCGCGGTTCGCTCGCCGAGCTGCGCTGCTTCCGGGCGATCGTCGAGGGAACAGACGGCGCCCGCACCGTCGTCACCTGGCCCTTCGCCAACGCCGACGTGACGCTGCCCAAGCTGTGGCTCTGGCCGACCGGCGAGTGCCCCGGACCCTGCCCCGAGCCGGCCCTCTCCACCGGGTTCTTCGACGTCCGCTTCCGCGCCTTCCCCACCAGCTGGGGCCTGGTCGGCGCCGGCGTCCAGCCACGGGCCTACCGGGTGGAGCTGACCAGCCCCGAAGGGCGCCGCGCCTGGCGCGTGCCTGCCTTCGACATGTTCCCGATGTTCGTGCGGCCCTCGGTCTTCGGCCACTTCGAGGACTGGGCCTACGTCGGCGGCGAGGGCTACCACTTCACCGCCTCGGGCATTGACCGCGTCGAGCGGTACGAACGCGATCCGTTCGGCCAGCTGCGGGCCTCGCTCTTCGAGCGTCGCGTCGAGTCGCCGCCTGCCGCCTTCCCCTACTTTCAACCCTACCCGCTCCCCACGGTGGGGGCCGGCTGCGCGCTGCCGGTGGGGCTCGACGGTGGCTGCCTGCTCACCGACGGTGACCCGACGCCGAACCGCCTGCCCCCGGGGACCCGGGCGATCAGCGTGGTGCTCCCGGCCACCGGGCGCCCGCGGAACCTGATCGTCCAGGGCCTGGGCGCCGACGGGCCCTTCAGCCGCCTCACCGTCGACTCCAGCCCCGACGAGACGGGCGGCTTCAGCTCCGGCATCGGCACCCTCGGCATCGACTGGAACGCGCTGACCAACGCCGAGGTCTCGCGGGATGACCTCGCCCCCACCCTCGACGTCGGGCCGGTGTTGCTCTCCACCCCTGACGCCGGAGCCCGCCGGCTCCAAATCCGGGCTGTCAACGTCGAAGGACAAACCATCGGCCTCAAGTGGGTGGGCGAAATAACCGCCTATTGATCCGCGCGAAGCTGTTTACCGGCCCCGAACACAGTGGGAAGCTTCCGCCCCGCTCAATGGAACGCCGCGTCCTTATCGTCGAGAGTCAAAACGATTTTGCCCTCACCATGGCGTCGGTGCTCCACGACGCCGGTTACTCGACGTCGCTGGCCCAGAGCGCCGCCGAGGCTTCCCGCGAGCTGGAGAAGCGCCGCCCGGACCTGGTGATCCTGCGCGCCGAGCTGCCCGACCAGAGCGGCTTCGTGCTGTGTGGGACGATCCGCAAGGGGAAGTTCGGCGCCAACCTGCCGGTGATCCTGCTGTCGAGTGACGTGGCCCCGGAGGCGCTGCAGCAGCACGCGCAGAGCGCGAACGCCGCGGCCGGGTACCTGCCCATTCCCTTCGAGATGGGTGAGCTCACCCGCCTCACCGAACACATCATGCCTCCCGGTGCCCCGGAGACGAACACCGTGCCCGAAATGCCCGCTGCCTCGCCCGAAGGCGACGACGAAGACCTGGCGCTCGATGCCGCGTTGACCGGCACCGCCCAGAAGGCCGAGGCCCCCCCGCCGATGGCTCCCCCGCCGATCCGGACCTCGGGACCCGGCGGCCCGCCTCGGCTGCCCAAGCGCGAGCGCCGCAGCGCGCTCAACGACGAAGATCGCAGCTTCCTCGACCGCGCCTTCCAGTCGATCGCCGACCGCAAGGCCGAGCTGCTCGCCGAATCGAAGGAGGTCCGCCGCAGCACCGGCGCCCGCCGCGATCTGATGGGCACCCCGGAAGGCAAGATTCAGCTGCTTCGGGACGAGCTCAAGATCCGCGAGGCGCAGATCGCCCGCATCTCCGAGATCTGGAGCGTGCGTGAGCGCGAGCTGCTGTCCGTCGAGGACCGGCTCAACGAGAAGGACGTCGAGATCCAGGGTCTGAAGATGCAGGGTGACGATCTCACCCGCCGCCTCAACGACTCGCAGAACACGATGGTCGAGAAGGAGCGCGAGCACGGCCGCCAGGTCGAAGACCTGCTCCTCCAGAAGTTCATCGGTGAGAAGGAAGTCATCGAGGTCGTCTCCGCCAAGGAAAAAGAGATCAACGTCCTGCGCCGCGAGAAGTCGGCGATGGAAGAGGAGATCTCCCGCAAGGGCCAGGAGCTCGATCAGGCTCGCAAAGAGTTCGAGCAGATGGAGAAGGAGTACAACCTCGCCACCCTCGAATTCGAGGTGAAGGAGAAGGA
>JAYVRT010000215.1:0-7388 GCA_043776025.1 Archangiaceae bacterium
CGACGACGCCATTCCCGTCGAGTCGCAGCTCGTGCTCGCGCTGAAGACCCTCTGTGGTTTCGACGTGCGGGAGATCGCAGAACGACTCTTCACCACCGAGGCGAACGCCTACAAGCGCCTGGGCCGTGCGCGGAGCCGTCTTCAGGAGGCGGACTTCGAACTCAATGAGCTCACTGCGACGCAGCTCCCGGCGGTGCAGTCAATTCTCTACGTCCTCTTCACAGAGGGGCATCTGTCGTCACAGGCCGACGGAGCGATTCGCCGCGAGCTCTGCGACGAGGCGATGCGGCTCACGCATGCGCTCGCCGAACATCCAGTGAGCGGAACCCCGGAGACGTTCGCGCTGTTGGCGCTGATGCACCTGCACCGCGCCCGCATGCCGGCGCGACAAGATGGCAGCGGTGGGCTCCTCTTGCTCGAGGAGCAGGACCGCACCTTGTGGATCCAGGCCGAGATCCAGGAGGGGATGTCATGGCTTGCACGCTCGGCAAGCGGCGAGGCCTTTTCGCGGTACCACGCAGAGGCCGGAATCGCCGCCGAGCATTGCCTCGCGCCATCCTTCGCCGAGACCCGGTGGGATCGAATCGTCGACTGCTACCTGTTGCTCGACAAGCTGGCGCCGTCCGCGCTCCACACGCTCAACCGCGCCGTTGCGACCGCGGAATGGCGCGGCCCCGAGGCAGGGCTCGCATTGCTCGCCGGACTCGCACCGCCATCGTGGCTCGCTGCCTCCTACCTTTGGTCCGCCGTCCTCGCGGACCTCCATGGGCGCTGTGGGCACACCAAGCTCGCGCACCAACAGCGTGCCCTCGCGATCGACGCCGCACCGTCCTCGGCGGTGAAAGCGGCGCTTGAACGCCGACTGAGCAAGTCCTGCGGAGCCTGAGCCAGCGCGTGCTCCCTCAGCGGGTCTGGCCCTGGCCCTCCACCACGTACTTCTGGGCGGTCAGCTCCTTGAGGCCCATCGGCCCGAAGGCGTGGAGCCGGGAGGTGCTGATGCCGACCTCGGCGCCCAGTCCCAGCTCGCCGCCGTCGTTGAAGCGGGTGGAGGCGTTGACCACCACCGCCGAGGCGCAGACCTCGCGGGTGAAGCGCGCCGCCTTCTTCTTCGAGCGGGTGAGGATCGCCTCGGTGTGCTCGCTGCCGTAGCGGGCGATGTGCGCCAGCGCCTCGTCGAGGCCGTCGACCACCTTCACCGCGAGGATGAGGGAGAGGAACTCCCGGCCGAAGTCGTCGGCGACCGCGGGCGTCACCGGCAGCTTCGCCGCGCGCAGCAGCTTTACCGTCGTCTCGCACCCGCGCAGCTGGACGCCGGCGAACTGCAGCGCCCGCGCGGCGTCGGGGAGGAACTTCGCCGCGACCTTGCGGTCCACCAGCAGGCACTCGGCGGCGTTGCAGACGCCGGGGCGCGAGGCCTTGGCGTTGACGATGATCTTCACCGCCTGCTTCAGGTCCGCCTCGGCGTCGACGTAGACGTGGCACACGCCCTGGTAGTGCTTCACCACCGGGATTCGCGCGTGCTCGGCGACGAAGCGGATCAGCCCCTCTCCGCCCCGCGGGATGCACAGGTCGATCTGTCCCTCGAGCTTCAGCAGCTCGAGCAGTTGGGCGCGGTCAGCGGTCGGCACCATCTGGATGCAGGTGGCGGGCAGCCCGGCGCGGGTCAGGCCCCGCTGGAGGCAGGCGGAGATCACGGTGTTGCTGCGCAGCGACTCGCTGCCGCCGCGGAGGATGGCGGCGTTTCCGCTCTTGACGCAGAGCGAGGCGGCGTCGCTGGTCACGTTGGGGCGCGACTCGTAGATCATCAGCACCGTGCCCAGCGGCAGGCGCTGCTTGCGAATCTTCAGACCATTGGGCCGCGTCCACCGCTCGGTGACCTCGCCCACCGGGTCGGGCAGCTTCGCGACCGCTTCGATCGCCTTCGCCATCGCCTCGACACGCTCGGGGTCGAGCCGGAGGCGGTCGAGGAAGGCGGCGTCCTTGCTCGCGGCGCTCGCCTCGGCGACGTCGAGCGCGTTCTGGGCGAGCACCAGCGCCTTGCGCTTGCGGAGCACCGCCGCCATCGCCTTGAGCGCGTCGTTCTTCTGCTTCGTCCCCGCGTGGGAGAGCACCTGCCGCGCTTGCTTCGCCGCTGCCGCCAATTGCTGCATGCGCTCCTATATACAGGGCGGCGCGATGAATGACCGCGAAGAGCAGTTCAAGCAGTTGGTGGCGGAGTACCCCGATTCCCCGATGGGACACTTCTCGCTCGGCAAGCTGTACCTCGAGCAGCAGCGCTGGGCCGAGGCGGCGGGCTGCTTTGCCAGCGCGGTGAAGTGTGACGCGAACTACGCGGCGGCGCTGGTGGCGCTGGGCGACGCCTGGGCCGGAGCGGGCGAGGGGGCGAAGGCCCGCGCGTCGTGGGAGCTGGCGCTGCAGACGCCCCTGGGCAAGCGGGACATGAGCCTGCAGGAAGACCTCGCGCAGCGGATCGCCGACTTGTAGCGCCCAAAGGAATTGCCTCGACGTGCGGGTTCTCGCGCCCCGCCGAAGGCAGCAGCGCCGCCGGTGCGAGCGGATCATCCTCAGCCGAGATGCGCAGCGTCGGCGAAGCCATGGAGCGGCGCGGTCACTGACTCATCGATGCCCTGAATCGTCCGGACCGCGGCGATCGCCTTCGCGTGGCGCAAATCGACGTCGACGAAGTTACCGTCGGGCGTGTCCCAGCGCTGCCGCTCTACCTTCGGTACGGCGCGCCTTCGCAGCAGCGACGCGTAGACCGTCTGCGGGTGGGGCGAGCTGAGCCCCCGCGCGGGGACGAAGGGCCGCGTCGGCTCAAAGCGCAGGTCAGTGAACCGGCTGCGGGGGACGGCCCGGGCCGCGGCCCGGAAGAGGCGCGGGCTCAGGGGCGGGAATCGGCTGCACCACCTGGGGCCGCTTCACCGGCTGCGGCGGCGGTTGCGGGCCCGGCGCGACCTCGCGGGTCGGCAGCTGCGGCGGCGCGACGTAGGGCACCTCGACCCGGTGCGGGACTTCGCGCGTCGGCGGAGGATTCTGGTACGTCGGCGGAGCGCGCTCGGGCATCCGCTCGGGGGCCCGCTCCTGCGGCGCCGGCTGCGGTGCGGGCTGGAAGCCGCCGCCGCGGTTCAGGTCGCCTCGCTCCCGCGCGGGGGGCAACGGCTGCGGGGACGGCTGCGGCGCCGGCTCGAACCTGTCGCGGTTGACTTCGCCGCGGTCGCGCGACGGCGGAAGCGGCTGCGGCTGAGGGGCCGGCTGGAAGCCGCCACCGTTCACCTCACCGCGGCCGCGTGAAGGCGGGGGGGGCGGCTCGGGCTGGAAGCCGCCGCGGTTCAAATCACCGCGCTCGCGGCCCGCCGGAGGAGGCGGAGGCTGACCCTGCTGGGGCGCGGGCTGGAAGCCGCCGTGCTCACGGTTGACCTCGCCGCGGGCGCCGGGCTCGAAGTACCCGTTGCGGTCGTTCGACGCGGGCGGCGGCGGGGGAGGCGTCGGGTTCGGCGCCTGACGGCCGGTGCCGGGAGGATTTACGAAGCCCCCCCCTGAGTTGCCCGACGGCGGCGGAGGATTGCCCATGCTGCCCGAAGGCGGCGGGCCGTTGCCGGTGTAGGAGTTGCCCGACGGAGGCGGCGGGTTGTTGTTGTTGTACGAGTTGCCCGAGGGAGGCGGCGGGTTGTTGTACGAGTTACCCGACGGCGGCGGCGGACCGTTGCCGGGGTAGGCGTTGCCCGACGGAGGCGGCGGGCCCCCGCGGGCCGGCGGGTAGGCGTTGCCGGACGGAGGCGGTGGGTTGCGGTCGGGCGGGTAGGCGTTGCCCGAGGGCGGCGGAACATAGTTGCCCTGGCGGCCGGCGACGTCGGAGTCATGCACGTAGCCCGGCGGCGGCTGGAACCTGCCGTGCGGCGCGCGGTAGCTCGTCGGCGGGACGTAGCCCACCGGCGGTGCGTAGTAGGCAATTCCGGGGGGCGGGTGCGGGTAGCAGCCCGGCTCGCCCGTCGCGTCCCAGTACCGGTACCCGTCGTAATAGACGTACACCTCGCGGTAATCGTCCCAGTAGTAGGTGTTGCCGCAGGGGTAGTTGGGATCGCACGCCGTCGTCGCCGTCACCTCGTAGCTGGGCCCGCGCTCGTAGACGTAGGGCACACAGGCGCAGGCGAGGAGCAGCGAGCCAGACAGCAGAGCCGAGAGAGAGGGGCGCACGTTTTGTCCTTTGCCGGAAGACATCGGTGGATCAGACGTCCGGCAGCGTCAAAGATTCAATCGCAAGCGAACTCGCCTCGCAATCTCCGTGGCTTAGCGGGTCGAGCCCATGACTCAAACGTCAGGTCGGTTGCTCAGCGCCCGGGCGTGGGCGGCGAACTCGAGGGCGTGGCGCACCATCGCCCCGGCGATGTCCTTGCCGGTCGCCTTCTCCAGCCCTTCGAAGCCCGGGCTGGAGTTGAGCTCCATCACCTTGGGGCCCGCCTTCGACTCGAGCATGTCGACCCCGCAGATGCCCAGGCCGACGGTCGCCGCCGCCCGCACCGCCACCGCCGCGTAGGCCGCCGGGAGCTTCATCGGCTTGCCCTCGCCGCCCCGGTGGATGTTGCTGCGGAACTCTCCCTTGCGCGCCTTGCGCCGCATCGCGCCGACGACCTTGTCGCCCACCACCAGCGCGCGCACGTCGCAGCCCTTCGACTCCGCGATGAACTCCTGGATGAAGATTTCCTGGCCCAGCTCCCAGAAGGTCTCGACGATGGTCGCGACCTCCTTCATCGTGGTGGCGATCATCACCCCCACGCCCTGGGTGCCCCGCAGCAGCTTGATGATCGCCGGCAGCCCGCCGACCTCCTCGACCAGCCGCTTGATGTTGGTGCCGTCGTGGGCCATCACCGTGCGGGGGATGTCGACGCCCGCGGCGGAGAGCAGCTGGAGGCAGCGCAGCTTGTCCCGGCTGCGGGCGATCGCCGGGGCGTCGTTGACCACCGGGGTGCCCATCGCGGTGAGGTGCCCGACGACCTGGACCCCGTAGGCGGTGATCGACGCTCCGATGCGGGGCAACGCCACCGTCAGCCCTTCGATTTCCGCGCCCCGGTAGAGCATCCGCGGCTCGGGCCGGAGCACCATCGAGCAGCGCAGAGTGTCCAGCACCAGCGCACGTTCTCCTTCGGCTTTGATCGCCTCGACCAGCCGCGAGGTCGAGTACAGCTCGCGCTTGCGAGAGAGGATGCACACCCGGCCGCGACTGGGCCGGCGGGTGCTCTTGCGCGAAGGTCCCGTCGTCATGCGCGACAAGACTTAAGGCGAATCGCTATGGTCTGTCGCCGACTTCGAACATGTCCAATCTCCCGAAAGAAAACCCGCAAGACGAGATCATGACCAGCCCGGGCGAGGCGACGTACCTCGACCCGTTCGAAGAAGCGCACATCACCGCGACCCATACGCTGGTGGTGGAGAACCGCACCACCCTGAAGGTCCGCAAGTGCCGGCTGGTGGTGAGCGCCGGCCCCGACTCGGGCAAAGAGCTGATCAGCGACAAGGAACGGATCCGCATCGGCGCCCACTCCAGCAACGACCTGGTGCTCGCCGAGGACCGCACCGCCAGCCGCCACCACTTCGAGGTCCAGTACACCGAGCGCGGCTACCTGCTGGTGGATCTCAACTCCACCAACGGCACCTTCCTCGACGGGCGGCGCATCGAGCGCGCCTACCTCTCGCCCGGCTCGCAGATGCGCGCCGGCAGCTCGACGCTGACCTTCTCTCCCATCGACGAAGAGGTCACCGTAGAGCCTGACCGCGACGGCCAGCTGGGCGACATGATCGGCCAGTCGGTGAAGATGCGGCAGATCTTCGGGCTGATCAAAAAGATCGCTCCGATGGACGTCTCGGTCGTCATCCAGGGAGAGACCGGCACCGGCAAGGAGCTCGTCGCCCGCGCGATTCACGAGAACAGCTCGCGGAAGAAGGGCCCGATGGTGGTGCTCGACTGCGGCGCGATTCCCCCCAACCTCATCGAGAGCGAGCTGTTCGGTCACGAGAAGGGCGCCTTCACCGGCGCGATCGCTTCCCGGCCCGGCGCCTTCGAGCGGGCCAACGGCGGCACCATCTTCCTCGACGAGCTCGGCGAGCTGCGGCTCGACCTCCAGCCGAAGCTGCTGCGGGTGCTGGAGAACCGCGAGGTCCGGCGTGTCGGCGGCAACGAGGTGCTCGAGGTGGACGTTCGCCTCATCGCCGCCACCAACCGCGACCTGGTCAAGGAGATCCAGGCGGGCAACTTCCGCGAAGACCTCTACTTCCGGCTCTCGGTCATCGGGATTCAGCTGCCCCCGCTGCGCCAACGGCGCGACGACATTCCTCACATCTTGCGCAAGGAGCTGGCGGATCCGGAGATCGTCACCAAGCACGGCCGCAAGCACTTCACCGCCGGCGCGCTCAGCGTGCTGATGGCCTACCCCTGGCCAGGCAACATCCGCGAGCTGATGAACGTGCTCAGCCACGTGCTGACCTTCACCGACGGCGAGGAGATCGACGTCCAGCACCTGCCGGCCCGGGTGCAGGGTCAGCAGAAGGAACAGCCGCTGCCGTTCAACGAGCACCTGAGCTTCAAGGACGCCAAGGAACAGCTGCTCGAGAACTTCGAGCGCGAGTACATCACCCAGGTGCTGCGCCGTTGCGACGGCAACATCAGCCGTGCCGCCCGCGAGAGCGGCCTGCACCGCAAGAGCATCGAGCGGCTGGTGAAGAAGTACGCGCTCGACACGCGGTCGATGAAGGCAAAGTAGGGCCCTCGTCCCCGGCCGTCCGGTTTGCGCCTCTCCGCGCGTCCTTTTAGCTATACGACCGCGCCAAGAGGCCCGCTTTCATGACCGACCCGAAGGACTACAAGCTCAACCTGCCCCAGACGGGTTTCCCGATGAAAGGGAACCTGAACCAGCTCGAGCCGAAGATGCTCGAGCAGTGGGAGCAGGCGGGAATCTTCGCCCAGGTGCTGAAGAAGAACGCCGGCAAGCCGCTTTTCGTCTTCCACGACGGGCCGCCCTACGCCAACGGGCACCTGCACGCTGGGCACGCGCTCAACAAGATCCTCAAGGACATCGTCGTCAAGTACCGCAACCTCGCCGGCCAGCTGGCGGACTTCGTCCCCGGGTGGGACTGCCATGGGCTGCCGATCGAGCAGGCGGCGGAGAAGCGGCTGCGGGAGAAGAAGATCGACCGCCGCAACCTCTCGGCCGACGAGTTCCTCGCCAAGTGCCGCGAGTACGCCAACGAGTACGTCGGGATCCAGCGCACCGAGTTCAAGCGGATGGGGGTGCTCGGCCGGTGGGAAGAGCCCTACCTGACGATGTCCTACGACTACGAGGCGCAGGAGATCCGCGAGCTGGCGAAGTTCGCCGTCGGCGGCAGCCTCTACCGGA
>JAYVRT010000216.1:0-7381 GCA_043776025.1 Archangiaceae bacterium
CACCGCCGCCACCGCCGCCGCCGCTTGAGAGGTCCGTACAGCTGCAGACTGGCCAGCCAGTCCCGTTCGCGGTGCCACCACCGCTGCCGCCTCCACCTCCGCCGCCCCCTGTGAACCCGTCGAAGCCCAGCCCTCCGCCCGGCGGCAGGTAGAGACTACTCGCGTCGAGAACACCGATCGACAGGCCGGGCGCACCTCCCATGCCTCCCAAAGCCGGGCTTCCGTTCGCGGAAACAGCGGGCGCACTACCGCCGCTGCTCGAACTGCTGAAG
Source organism: Archangiaceae bacterium (assembly GCA_043776025.1). Taxonomy (GTDB): domain Bacteria; phylum Myxococcota; class Myxococcia; order Myxococcales; family Myxococcaceae; genus JAYVRT01. The sequence goes on from JAYVRT010000216.1 coordinate 273, forward strand.
CTGCAGCTGCCGATGGCGCCAGGGTTGCCCCCTGCGGCGCCCGCGCCTCCGCTGGCGACCGTGACACCGGTGCCGCCGGTGCCGCCAGAGACGACCCCACCGACGCCGCTCGCACCCGCCCCGCCGATCGCTCCACATGAGGAACTTCCCGAACCACCTGGCGTCGTTCCGGAAGCAGCGCCTCCGACTCCGCCCTGTGCGCCAGTGCCTCCGGTAGTGCCTGGCAGACCAGGCGTCCCATTGCCGGCAGTGATGGTGAGCGCACTGAGCGTGACGCCGCCCGAAGAGTTCACCAGCAGCACGCCGTAGCTGCTCAGGCCGTCGCCGCTGCCCGAGGTGCCGCTCGCGCTCGCGGAGTTGATCGTGAACAACTGGACGGTGAGCGCCTGGTTGAGATTGGCGCCGCTGATGCCGACGGTGCTCGGGCTCAAGATGATGGTGAAGTTGCCGTTGGCGCGCGACCAGCCGGCCGACGCGTCGTAGCCGCCGTAGAGCCCGACGCCGTTGGAGAGCACCACCGCCTCGCTGTAGATCCCCTTCGAGACGTAGACGTCCTTCTTCGGGCTCGCGGCGGCCGCGGCGGCGATCCCCGCGGCGAGGGTCGCCTTCGGCGCCAGCTTCGTCCCCGCGTTGCCGTTGCTGCCACCGAGCGCGTCGACGAAGATCGCCTTCGACTCGTTGCCGTCGATGCCGTCACAGTTGGTGTCGAGGAAGGCGAGGTCCGGCGCGTCGGTGGTGGTGCAGGCCGCCTCGCAGCCGTTCATCGGGTTCTTGTCGAGGTCGCCGAAGCCGGGCAGACAGACGAAGGTGCAGACGCCGGCGGCGCAGGTCGGCGTCGCGTTCGCCGCGGCGCAGGGCTTGGCGCACCCGCCACAGTGCTGCAGGCTGGTGTTGGTGTTGGCCTCGCAGCCGTTGCTGTAGACGCCGTCGCAGTCCTTGTACGGCGCGTTGCAGGTGTCGACGACACAGGCGCCCCCGGCGCAGCGGGGCGTGCCGTTGGCCGCGGTGCAGGAGTTGGTGCAGCTGCCGCAATACATCACCGAGTTCTTGTCGATGCCGTTGTCCACGGTGCCGTCGCAGTCGTTGTCCTTCCCGTCGCAGATCTCCACCGACGGCGTGCCCGGCATGCAGGTCTGCGGCGTGCCGTTGGCGCAGTTGGACACGGTCTTCTGGCACTCGCCCAGGCCGCAGGTGGTGTCGCCGAGCCCTTCATCGACCAGGGTGTTGCAGTTGTCGTCCTGGCCGTTGCACACCTCGGGCGCCGGCTGCTTCGCCGAGCAGGCGGTGTAGCCGGCGGCCTCGCAGGTGCGGGTGCCGGTGCAAGTGCCAGCGTCGGCAGTCAGTTGGCAGGTGAGCCGCTGGCCGATCGACACCGAGGTGCAGTCGCAGGTGCCGCTCTTCGGCACGCACTGGGCGGGCACGTCGGTGCCCTCGGCGGTGTGCGCGGTGTCGCAGTGGTAGCTGTCGGGGCAGGCGTTGTTGAAGGAGCAGTCGCGCCCGCAGACCTTGACCCCGCCGACGCTGATGCAGCTGTCCGCCGGGTAGGGGCAGTCGCTGTTGGTCGCGCACGCCTTGCACAGGCCCTCGCGCGTGGGGACGCAGCCGAACCGCTGGAAGTCGATCTGGGTGCAGACCTCTTCAGGCTTGCAGCCGGCGCTGCACTTGCGCCCGCACTTCTTCACCTGGGTCGGCAACGCGAAGCACAGCCCGGTGTCGCACTGGTCATCGGCGTCGCAGGCGTCGCCCTCGCTCTTCTGCTGCACCTTGGTGGGTGGCGGCTTACCGCATTGGCAGGCGGGCAACGCGAATGCGGCGGCGACGGTGAGAATCAGTGCGCGGTGGTTCATCAAACTCCCCTTGTCCTTCCCTATACCTTGGGTCGACAGAGAAGCGCACGGGGGGGAGCGTCGAAGAGGTCCGTGGAGGTGGGAGTCGGGCCTGACAGGCTAAGCTGCGTCCCGGTGCGCCTGACCTCTCTCGCGGTGGCAGTTCTGGCCGGACAGCTCGCCGCCGCCGACCCGTCGCCCGAGGTGGCCCTCACCGCTCTGTCCCTGCGCAACGGGGAGCGGGCTCGGGTGGAGAAGGCCCTCGGCCCCCTGGACGAACTGCCGCTGTACCGGGCCCAGCTGGACCTCGACCCGGCCAGGCGCGAGGTCACCGGCAAGGTCTTCATCACCTACACCGCCAAGGGAGCTCCCCTCGCGGACCTCTACTTGCGGGTCAACGCCAACGCCCACGATCCCCGGGTGAAGCTGTCGCACGCGGTGGCCAATGGGGTGCCGGTGGTCCTCGAGCAGCCCGAGCCGACCCTCTACCGGGTGAAGCTGGTGCCCGCCGCGCCGCCGGGCGTCGCCGCCGTGGTCGAGGTTCGACTGACCGCGAAGGTCCCCGCCGCGAGCCTTTCCAGCGACTCGCTCGATGCGACCAACCTCGGCTCGGGGAAGAACCAGGACTACGGCGCCTATTCCGCCGCGCCCGAGGTGGTGAGCCTCACTGGGATGCTCCCCGCCGTGCCCCCGCGTGGCCCCGACGGAGAGCTGGCGCAGGGGCCGACGGGCATCGGCGACTTCGGGGACTTCGAGCCTTCGAACTGGCTGGTGAGCGTCACCGCGCCCGCGGGGTGGGCGATCGTCGCGCCGGGTCACGCGCTGGGCGAAGTGCCCGAGCCGGGCGGAAAATCGCGCTTCTCCTTTGGGGTGTCGAGCGCCCGCGACTTCGTGCTGATGGCCACCCACGGCTACGAGGTCGCCACCCAGAAGGTCGACGACGTCGTCGTCGAGAGCCACTACCTCGCCAGCGACAAGGAGGCCGGGAAGCGGGTGCTCAAGTACGGCGCCGACGCGCTGGCGGAGTTGCAGAAGCGGCTGGGCCCCTACCCCTGGACCACCTTCCGCGTCGTCGAGGCGCGGCTGACTGGCGGAGCGGGCGGCATGGAGTTCCCCGGCCTGGTGACGATCAGCACCGGCCTCTACCGCGGCGCCGCGGATCCGCTCGCCGCCCTGGGCATGCCCGGCCTCTCGCAGCTGCCGCAGCTGCAGGGCCTGCTCGGCGACCTGAAGCCGATGCTCGAGGCGACGCTGGAGTTCACCGTCGCCCACGAGGCGGCGCACCAGTGGTTCGCGATGATGGTCGGCAGCGACGCGATCGAAGAGCCGGTGGTGGACGAGCCGCTCACCCAGCACGCCGCGCTGCTCTACCTCGAGTGGAAACACGGGAAGAACATGGCCGACGGGATGCGGAAGGCGCAGCTCAAAGGCGCCTACCACCTGCTGCGGATGATGGGCGGCGCCGACGCCGCGGCCGCGCGCGCCACCCGGGACTACGAGTCGACCAACGAGTACGCAGCGCTGATCTACGGCAAGGCCCCGCTGTTCTACGACGAGGCGCGGAAGCTGGTCGGCGACGAGAAGTACTTCAAGACGCTGCGCAGCTACTGCGACGACTTGCGCTGGGGGATCGCCCGACCCGACACCTTCACCCGGATGCTGGGCAAGGCGGTGCCCGCCCAGGCGAAGGCGCTGACGAAGCTGAAGAAGCGGTGGTGGGAAGAGGCGCACGGCGACGAGGACCTCGGCAAGCCCGACGTCGGCGCGCTCTTCGGCGGCGTGCCCAGCTCCAACGGCCAGGCGGTGGAGCAGCTCGACGCCGAGACGATGAAGATGGTCGAGGAAGCGATCCGCGCGATGTCTGGCCAGTAGCTGCGCGACGGGGGGCTCGGGCCCACTGTCCGCCCTTACGGGTGGAGGACGCAGCCGCCGATCACTTCGCCGGTCCACTTCGCACGCATCGCGTCCTTGAACTGGCTCAGCGGGAAGCGGTGCGAAACGTGGGGCCGGATCTTCCCCGCCTCGGCCCAGGCGAGGACCTGCTCGAGGCGGGCGGTGCGAATCGAGGGGTCCACCACGGTGGAGATCGCCGTCGGGCACCCGAGGACGTCGAGGCCCTTCATCATGATCAAGTTGGTCGGCAGCACGTTGGCGTTGGGAGCGCCCCGCTGCCCTCTGCCCAGCGCCACGAACGGCGTCGAGGCCCAACCGACGATGAGGAAGCGCGCGCCGAACGCGACGCAGCGCAGGCTCTCGAGCGACAGGTCTCCGCCGACCCCGTCATAGACGACGTCGACGCCGTGGCCGCCGGTGAGCGCCTTCACCTCGTCCTTGAACGACCGGATGCCGCTCTGTCCGGTGGCGGGCGCGCAGTTGATCACATGGTCCGCGCCCTGGGCCTTGACCACCTGGAGCTTGGCGTCGGATCTCCCGGTGGCGATCACCGTCGCCCCGAGCAGCTTCGCCATCTGCACCGCCGCCAGCCCGGTCGAGCCGGAGGCGCCGTTGATCAGCACCGTCTCGCCGGCCTGGAGCCGGCCGCGGGCGACGAGGCAGTGGTACGCCGTCTCGTAGTTGCCAAGCAGGCAGCACGCCTGGTCGAGGCCGAAGCCGCTGGGCAACGCGCGCACCGCTTCCCCGGGCGCCACCGCCCAGGAGGCGAACCCACCCCACGCCTGGTACCCCCCGAGCGACCGCGGCCCGGCGAGGAACGGGTCGATCAACACCTCGGCGCCAACTTTCGCGCCGCTCTGGGTCCCGGCCCAGGCGATCACCCCCGCGTACTCGAGGCCCGGGGTGTAGGGCGGCTTCGGCATGTGCTGGTACTGGCCGCTGGTCATCAGCAGGTCGACCCAGCCCACCGAGGCGCTCTTGATCTCGACGATCACCTCGCCGGGCGATCGCTCCGCGGGATCCGGCGCCGGCTGGGGGACCAGGGCGGCGAATTTGTCGAGCGCCTCCAGCGGGTTCTCGGCGAACTCGGAGACCACCACCCGCTGACCTGGATTGAGCGCCATCGTCGCCTTCCTTCAGTCGAACAGCGCCTGGACGAACTCCTTCGGCTCGAACGGCCGCAGGTCGGCGATCTGCTCTCCGACGCCGGCCCAGGCGACGGGCAGCTTCAGCTCGTCGCAGATCCCGATGATCACCCCGCCCTTCGCAGTGCCGTCGAGCTTGGTGAGCGCGATCGCGGTGATGCCCACCGCGTCCTGGAACTGGCGGGCCTGCATGATCGCGTTCTGGCCGTTGGTCGAGTCGAGCACCAGCAGCACCTCGTGCGGCGCGCCGGGCAGGGCCTTCTCGATCACCCGCTTCACCTTCTTCAGCTCTTCCATCAGCGGCGTCTGGGTGTGCAGCCGGCCGGCGGTGTCGGCGATCACCAGGTCGGCGTGCGTTTCTTTCGCGAGCTTGATCGCCTCGAAGATGACCGAGGAGGGATCGGAGTCTTCCTTTCCCTTCACCAGCTGCGCCTTCGCCCGCTCGGCCCAGACGTCGAGCTGCTCCGCCGCCGCGGCGCGGAAGGTGTCCCCCGCGGCGAGCACCACCTTCTTCCCCATCGCGGTCGCCTTCGCGGCGAGCTTCCCGATGGTGGTGGTCTTGCCCGAGCCGTTGACCCCGACGACCATGATCACGTGGGGGGGCCCGCCGCCGCCCAGGGTGTGCGAGGCGCGAAGGTCGACGATCCGCTCGACCTCGACGCGGATCACCCCTTTGAGCTTGTCGAGCGTCAGCTCGTTCTTCTTCGCCCGATCGCGCGCCACCGCCACCAGGCCTTGCGCCGTCTTCACCCCGATGTCGGCGGTGAACAGCAGCTCTTCGAGCTCTCCGAGCACGGCCTCGTCGATCACCTTTGGCGCGCCGGAGAACAGTCCGTTGAGCCGGGACATGAAGCCTTCGTTCTTCGTCTTCTGCAGCCCGGCGAAGAGCGTCTTCCCCGACTGCGCCTGGGCGCGGACCTTCTCCGCCTCTGCCTCGGCCTTCGCCCGCTGCGCGGCCTCTTCGATCGCCTTCGCGGCCGCTTCCTCGGCGCGGCGCTTGCCCTCTTCGCGCTCGCGCTGGTGCCGGTCCTTCTCCTCGGCCTCCGCGGCCTTCTGGGCCTGGTAGGCCTGCTTCTTCGCGGTCTCTTCGTCGGCCTTGAGCGCCTTCGCCTCGGCCTCGAGCTTCGCGCGCTGCGTGTCGTCGGCGCCCTTCGCCTCGGCGGCCAGCGCCTCGCGCTTGCGCCGCACCTCGTCGGCTTGTTTCCGCGCGGCCTCGGCCTCCGCGAGCTTGCGCGCCTCCTCCTCGCTCGGAGCGAGCACCACCTTCGGCACGCTGACGAGCGGCTGGGTCGCGGTGGCCCCGGGCAGCGCCTGGTCCGCCGGCTTCGCCTCGATCGCCTTCGGCCGGCGGAGCACCCGCCAGAGCACCAGCCCAGCGACGACGAGGAACGCGACGAGCAGCACGATGGTGATCACCGTGCTCTGCAGGCCACCGTCGCCGGCCGTGACCTCGTTCACCGGGGGCACTGTGAGCTGGGCCAACGGACTCATTCGCATCCATCGCGCTTACTTCAGGGCTTCTAACTTGTGAATCGCAGCGGCTATAAGGCCGCCGATGCGTTTCCTCCTCATTGTTGCCCTGCTGCTCAGCGCGTGCATCGTGCCGGCACCGTCGACCGAGTCGGCGCCGGAAAGACAGAAGGCGATCGTCGCCAACGTGCCTCCGCTGCAGCTGAAGAGCGGGGCGAACATGGGCGACAAGATCGAGATCTCCGGCCTGGTGATCACCCCGGGCGCGGCGCTGCCCGGCGAAGCGGTGCGAATCAGCGGCTTCTACAAGGTCCTCGACGACATCACGATTGACTACAACGTCTTCGTCCACGTCGAGGACGTCGACGGCCGCGTCGACCGGATCAACGCCGACCACCCGCCCGCGGGGGGCCAGTACCCGACGACGAAGTGGAAGAAGGGCGAGACGGTGCGCGACGACTTTCAGGTCTACATCCCGCCGGGGATGCAGGTCCGTGGACTCAACGTGCTGATGGGGTTCTGGGATCCGAAGACCGACATCCGCTTGCCGCTGAAGAACGCCGACGTGATCCGCAACGACGGCAAGGATCGCGTGCTGGTCGGCTCGTTCCCGCTGCAGCAGTAGCCGCCGCTCGCGAGCTGAAGAAGCCCTCAGACGGCCGGATGAATACCGGGCGACGATGGGCGTTCAGATCGCCATGGATCGCGCTGTACGGGGCGCCGCTGCCTTCCTTCTGCTTCCACCGTCGCGCGGGGGATGTGGGTGGCTGGTCAC
>JAYVRT010000217.1:0-7376 GCA_043776025.1 Archangiaceae bacterium
GGGCGTCTACGACAGCAGCTCGGTCACCAACGCCAAGGGCTACTACCAGGTCTCGCCCTACGTGGTGTCTGACGGCGGCGTGAACTACGGCGCGGGCTACGCGTTCAACGCCGCCACCAACGCGATCACCGAGGCGGCTGGGACCACCCTGGTCAACTCGCCGATCGCCGGTTCCTGCTTCGGCTGCCACGACAGCCAGGCGGCGCTGGGCCACATGCGGGCCAACGGCGCTTCGATCTACGCACCCCGCGCCACCGCGCTCGGGACGACGGAGCAGTGCTTGATCTGCCACGGGCCGGGCAAGCTGGCTCCGATCAAGGAAATCCACTACCAGTAGTCGAAGGGGTAACGACGAGGCGGCGCTTCGGAGGTCAACAAGACTCCGGGGCGCCGCCTCGACGTTTGCGGGCGACCGAGCGGATCTTCTACGGTCCGCCGCATGTGCCGAAACATCAAGACGCTGCACCACTTCCAGCCGCCCGCCACCCGCGACGAGGTCGAAGCCTCCGCGCTCCAGTACGTGCGCAAGCTCAGCGGAATGACCCACCCGAGCAAGGCGAACGAGGCGGTCTTTGCGAAGGCGGTGAAGGAGATCACCGCGGTGACGCTGCACCTGTTCGATCACCTCGAGGTCCACTCGCCGCCGCGCAGCCGCGAGGAAGAGAAGCTCAAGGCGCTCGAGCGCGGGAAGAAGCGGGAGCAGCAGCTGCGCGCGCGCTACGGGGTTGGCGCTTAAGCCTTCGGCGGCAGCTCGAGGCCGACGCCGAGCGCCTGGGCCAGCCCGTTGGCCAGCGCCACGGCGCGCTCGTTGTGCTCGAAGGCCTCGCCGACCTGGGTCCAGCCGCCCGGGTGCTGGAGGCCGACCTCGACAATCGCCCGCTCGTCGGAGTCGCGCGACACCTTGCAGACGACCTTCTCCACCGCGCCGACGTCGAGGCGGCTCGAGATGCCGAGCATCGTCCGGTTCCGGCTCGCGGCGCCGGGCTTCAAGTCCCAGACGTCCTTGCGGAAGTAGAGGCGCACCATCACCGCGGTGCTCGCGGCCCCGATGGAGGTGATCAGCAGCCCGAAGAAGCAGCGTCCCGACACGGTGAGCGCCAGCCCGAGCAACAGGATGCCCGCCGGCACCACCGCCCAGATCGCCATCCCCGCCTGGCTCGTGGGCGGCAGCAGCACCAGGCGGCTCCCTCCGCCGGGCGAGGGCTCGAAGACGCAGAGCGGAGTGCTCATGCCGGCTGCGGCCTCCGCCAACGGCCGACCGCGGCCCCGACGCAAAAGCCGCCCCCTGCGCCCACCGCCATCGCCAGCAGTCCCATCACCCAGTTGCCCCGGACCATCGCGACCAGGCTCAGACAGACGAAGGTCCCCACGCCCAGGCCGAGGCCGCCGCAGATCAGCCCGATCGTCCGTGGGGTGCGGCGCTCCGCCAGGCCGCCGGCGATCGCTCCGAGACCCGCGCCGAAGGGACCTGAGAGCACGCCCGCGACCGCCGCGTACTCGCCGCTGTGGCTGTCCGAAGCCATCATCAGGCCCGTCGCCACCGCGGCCAGCACCGCCGCGAGGGCGCCGCCGCCGACCGCTCCGAGGAGGACGTTCTTCAGCATCGGACCTGCGATTGTGGGCCACGCACCCGCGCGCTGTCACCGTCCGACTGCGGTGAGCGTCACCCGTCGAGGTCGAGCCAGAGCGACTCGAAGCGCACCTGGGGCGGCGTCGGGTGCAGCCTCAAGCCCTGCACTTCCCCCGACGCGACGCAGTGAAAGCCCTGGTGGTAGAGCGGCACCATCACGCAGTCGTCGCGGACCAGCACCTCGGCCTTGCGGTAGAGGATCTCCCGCGCGCCGGGGTCGATGCTCACCCGCGCTTCGTTGGTGAGCCGGTCGAACTCGGCGTTGGCGTAGCCCACCTGGTAGTAGTCCTGCGCCTTCGAGTTGAGCAGGAAGTGGAGGAAGTTGTCCGGGTCGGCGAAGTCGGCGATCCAGTTGCCGCGGAAGACGGAGATCTTCCCCTCGCGGAGGCGATCCCAATAGCCGTTGGGCATCTCCACGTGCTGCAGCTCGAGCAGGCCCGCGTCGATCAGCGGCCCGAAGAGCACCGCGTCCTCGGCGCTGCTGTCGCGGTCGGGCGGGAAGTACAGCTGCACCTTCAGCCTGGTGTGGCCCGCCTCGGCGAGCAGCTGCCGGGCGAGGGTGACGTCGGTGCGCGGCTCGTGCACGCGATCGACCTCGAGCAGGCTCGGCGGAGTGAGCGAGCGCGCCACCCGGGCGCCGGGGTGAAAACGCTCGACCAGCGCCCGCACGTCGAGGCCGGCCCGCAGCGCCCGCCGCACCCGCGCGTCGTCGAACGGCGCGAGGTTGACGTTGAAGCCGAGGAACCAGGTCGAGGGGGTGGAGACGGTCGACACCTGCACCAGCTCTCCCTGCGCCGCCGAGCCGATGTGCTCGGCGTGAAGGTACGAGACCAGCTGCACCTCCTGCCGCTTGAACGCCTCGAGCGACGCCGCGCGATCGGGGTAGAGGTGGAGCTCGATCTTGTTCAGCAGCGGCAGCCCCTGCCGGTAGTACGAGGGGTTCTTCTCCAGCGCCAGCCGCTCAGGCGTCGGAGACTCGAGCATCCGGTACGGGCCGGTGCCCTGGAGCCGGCCCCCTTCTCCGCGGCGGGTGATGCCCGTCGACGGCAGCGCCAGCATCCGCAGGAAAAACGCCCGCGGCTCGGTGAGGCGGATCTCCAGGGTCCAGTCGTCGAGGACTTCGATCCCGGTGACCTGCTGCGCCTCTCCCCGGCCCCAGGCGTCGGCGCCCTCGACGTCCTTGAGCAGCCCGACGTCGGGCGAGCCGACCTTGGGGTCGAGCAGCCTTTCGAAGTGGGCCTTGACGTCGGGGGCGACGAACGGCGTCCCGTCGTGAAACAGCACGTTGCGCCGCAGGTAGAAGCGGTACCGGCGCGCGGTCGGGTCCGCCTCCCAGCGCTCGGCGAGGTCGGGCACCAGCGCGCCTTCCTCGAAGCGCAGCAGCGTCGAGTAGATCGACGCAGAGATCTCCGCCAGCTGCAGGTCGGTGGTGAAGATCGGATCCAGCCCGCGGGTGATCGCCAGCTCACTGCCGCGGTGGATTCCCGCGTGGAGCGTGCCGCCCGCGCGCGCCTGGGGCAGCTTGAAGCGGAACACCTCGGCGTCGAGGCCGTCGGCCTCGTGGCCCAGCTGCTCGACGGTGCGGGAGAGCCCGTCGGCGATGCGGGTGACCTTGCGCGCGTCCTCCCGGACCTCGGCGACCTCCTCGCCGATCTCCGCGTCGCCCCGGGTCACCACCGTCTGGGCGGCGCGGATCTCGTCGATCGCCGCGGTCAGCCTCAGCACCGAGTCGGACAGCTCGCGGCCGGTCTTCACCTGGGCGTCGGCCTGGGTCGCCGCGTCGTGGGCGGTCTTCGCCATCTCCTGGGTCTGCTTCCCCAGCGCTTTGCCTTCTTCCAGCTGCTGCGACGAGAGGCGGGTGACGTCGGCGACGCGATCGGACACCTGCTTGCTCGCCTCGACCACCCGGCTGCCCTGCTCTTCCAGCCGCGCCGTCTCCGCCACCGTCGCCTCGACCGCGGCGAAGGTCCGCTGGGTGATGCTGCGAATCTCCTTCAGCGCCGCCGCGGCCTTGTCGCCCTGCGAGACGCCGGCGCTCGCCTCGTCCTTCGCCTCGGTGACCAGCGCCACTGCTTTCTCCACGCCGTCGCGCACCCGCTTCACCTGCTGGCCGATTTCGCGGGTCGAGCGGGCGGTGCGCTCAGCGAGCCCGCGGACCTCGGTGGCGACGACGCCGAACGCCTTGCCGCTCTCGCCCGCCTGGCTGGCGATGATCGCCGCGTTGAGGGCCAGCAGGTTGGTCTGGTCGGCGATGTCCTGGATGACATCGATGACCCGGCCGATCTCGAGGCTGTTGCGCCCCAGTGAGTTCACCAGCTCGGCGCTGTGGTTCACTGCCTCCTCGATCCGGTACATCGCCTTGACGCTGTCGGCGACCAGCGCCTCGCCGCGCTCCGCGGTGGAAGTCACCTCGCGCGCCAGCGCTCCGGTCTCCTCGGCGCGGCGGCGGACCGCGTCGATGCCGCCCTCGACCGAGGCGACGTAGTCCGCCGTCTGCAGGGCGAAGGCGGTGAGCACCGTGCCCGCGGACACCACCCCGGCCGCGCGATCGGACACCGCCTCGACCTTCTCGCTCGTCTTCCGCGCGGTCTCGTCGAGCTTCTGCAGCGCGGTGGCGACGTGCTCGATCCGCTCGGTCATCTCGGTGAGCGCGGTGGTCGTCTCGCGGGCGAACGACTCCAGCTGGTTCACCCGCTTCCCCGCACCCGAGAGGCTGTCACCCATGCTCGAGACCGCGGTCTGCGAGCGATCCACCGCCGCCTGCTGCCGCCGCGCCGCCTCGAGCAGCGCGCGGGCCTCGGTCTCGACATCACGGCTGGTGCGGTGCAGGTTCTGGGTCACCCGCTGCACCTGCGCCAGCGCCCGCCGCAGCGACAGCGTCAGCCGGTGGAGCTCGGTGTCCTCGGCGCGCCCGCTGGCGTGCGAGCGGGTGAGGTCCCCCGCGGCGAGGCGATCGAGCTGGACCCGGAGGCGCTCGGCGCGGCGCTGCGCCCACTGAAACCAGGTGAGGTAGCCGAAGAGCGTGAAGCCGAAGGTGGTGCAGCTGACCAGCGCGATCCAGGCCGACAGCGGCAGCCGGGTCAGCATCGTGAGGATGACGCCCGCAAGCAGACCCACCGCGAGGCCGCCGCCCACCCCGAACGCGAAGAGGTACCGCCGCTTCCCCATGGCCGCCGCGGACCCTAGCAAGGCTGCTGCTCAGGTGGGTTCGTAGTAGACCGTCGCGCCGTGAAGAAACCGCTCGCCCGCCCCCTGCTGCTGGACCAGTCCGCGCCCGGCGCGGAGCACCGCCAGTTCCCCCGGGCGCTGCTGGAAGTGCCTTTTCGCCTCTGGATTGGCGAGGGCGAGGGCCAGAGGTTCTCCGCGAGCCTCAAGGCAACCAACATCTCGGTGAGCGGCGCCTTCCTCGACTCGACCTTCTTCCTCCCCATCGGCGCCGAGCTCCACGCGAGCTTCGAGCTCAGCCCTGACGAGGAGCCGGTGCTCGCCCGCTCGGAGATCGTCCGGGTCGAGCGCCCTGACTCGCAAGGCAAGGGGCGCAGCGGCTTCGCGGTGCGCTTCGTCGAGTTCTTCGAGCAGAGCGAGGTGACGCTGGCCAAGCTCTTCCTCGGCGAGAAGCTGCGCGACTTCGCCCAGGGGTACCTCGCGAGCAAGCGGGCCCGCGCCCTCGACAACGAGTTCGACCGCTGCGTCGACGCGCTCGCAGCCTGGGAGTTGAAGAAGGTCACCAGCGCCGCCGACGCCTGGGACCTCACCCGGGTCGCCGAGCCGAAGGCGCCCGCGAAGCCCACCCGCCGCGAGGCGCGTTAACCGTCAGGCCGGCAGCACCGGCCACCACTCGACGAGCTTGCCGCCGTCGACCACCGCCAGGTCGCCGAACTCGAGCAGCACCTTCTCGCTCTGCGTCGGCCGGAGGAAGATCCAGTCGTCGACCTTCAACGGCACCTTCGACGAGCTGTTCACCATCGCCTGGTTGCTGCTCTTTCCGTACAGGGGGTTGTCGAACAGCCCCGGCGGCGACTCGAGCCGCGCCGACCAGAGGCCACCGTAGATGAAGTACGTCTTCTCCCAGTTCGGGTTCCAGGTGGGGAAGAGCCGGCTTCCGCGCCGGAGGCCGGGGAGCCCAGTGCCCTCGAGCACCTTGAGCACCGGGGTGGCGATGAACGCCGCCGGCTCGAGGTCGCGCAGCAGCTCGAGGTCGAAGTCGGTGGGCATCAAGAAGCACGAGCCGGCGGCGAGCTCGTTGAGCGGCGAGCGCGGATCGCGATGCAGCCGCAGCGTGGGACTCCCGGCGCCGTTGAGCACCAGGTCCCTGGCCGCTGCGGTCGCCGCGGGGACGAAGCCGCGGTACCGGTCGCAGGCGTCCTCGAAGCTCGCGTCACGACTCTCGACCACCCCGGGGATCTTCCCCACGTGGGCGTCGTAACCCATCAGCCCACTCAGCTGCAGGTGCTCGGGATCCTCGGCGATGCGCTTGAGCAGCGGCGCCAATTCCTCGGGCGTCTGGAGGCCACCGCGCCGCAGGCCGACGTCGAGCTCGACGCTCACCCGCATCTTCGTCCCCAGCGCCTTCGCCAGCTGCTGGTACTGCGCCAGCCGTTCGTCGGTGTCGATCAACCACTGCAGCTGCCGGGCGGGGTCGAAGCCGCCGGGGGCGAGCAGCTTGTAGAAGGCCGCCGCGCCACTGACCGGCATCGGCTTGCCCAGCAGCTGGTCGCACCCGGGCAGCGCGGCGGCGAGCGCGTTGAGGTGGGGCTGGTGAAAGACCATCAGGCGCTGCGTCTTCATCAGGGCCATCAGCTCCCGCAGCAGCCCGATCGCCGGCAGCGACTTGGCGACGAGGCGGAAGGCCTTCTGGGGCGGGAGCTTCTCGAGCACCCGGGCGGCGTTGGCGCGCAGCCGGGTGCGGTCGATGACGAGCAGGGGCCGGCCCGGAGCCTCGGCCCGCAGCAGGGCGTTGAGCGCGGAGTAGTACGCAGGGTAGGGCCCACCCGCCGCCCGGGGCCGCAGAGCGAGCGCCGCGGCCGCCGCCACCGCCCCGCCGATGAGGAGGTTGCGGCGCTTCACTCGCAGCCCGACGTCCCGCCCGGCGCGGGGACGCGCGGCGTGCCGACGAGGAAGCTCTTGAGGAAGCAGCGGTACTCGCGCTTGGGCTCCTCGGTCTGAAAGACCACCTCGTGGCCGTCTTCGACGCCGTCCTCCAGATGCTGGGTGACCACCGCGGTCACGGGGGCGCCATCAGCGCCGACGCGGTTGCCCGAGGCGGGCAGGGAGATTTGCGAGCGGCCCGACCAGCGGATGACGTCGGCCAGCGGCGTCTCGTCGAGCAGCTGGGTCTTCTCCACCAGGTCGCGCTCTTCGCCAGCAAGGTCGAGACCGAGCGGGAGGGAGACCGCGTTGGCGATGCGGGGGAGAATGTAGCGGTCGACGATGCCCTGCATCATCAGCACGTGGCGGGGCGACTGGCCGGGCAGCGGCTGCCCGATGACCCGCCGCGCGTAGACCTGCGGGTCTGCGGGCTCGGCCGCCCACTGCACCAGCGTCAGCACCGGATCCTCCGCGACCAACCGGCGGCCCTCGGCGGCGTAGCCGATGAGGACCTCGGCGAGCGGCCGGACCTCGAACGGCTTCTGCTTGTAGAGCACGTTCTCGATGAAGCTCCCGCCGGCGCCGCTCAAGATGCCCACCCGGTAGCGCGGCTCCCAGGCCAGCGCGAGGGGCGCGATCGACGCCCCGGTGGAGTGCC
>JAYVRT010000218.1:0-7373 GCA_043776025.1 Archangiaceae bacterium
GCTCGTGTGCGCCAGTGTCAGCCCGCGGCCCGGCAGCCGGCCCCGACTCTCGGCTTGCTCGATTGGCGACATATGGATATTCGTATGTCTAGATGCCAAACCCGACCGCTCTCGGCGTCACCCCTGTCTCCCGCCTGTTCAAGGCCCTCGGCGACGACACCCGGCTGCGCATCGTCGCCGCCCTTGCCCATGGAGAGCTCTGCGTCTGCCACGTCGAGGCGGCGCTGGGGCTCTCGCAGCCGGCGGCGTCACGGCACCTCGGGGTCCTCCGGGCCGCGGGTGTCGTCGAGGCGCGGCGCGAGGGCTCGTGGATGTACTACCGGCTCGCTCCCCAACCGGACCAAGCCTCGCGTCGCCAGCTGCGCCTGCTCGTCGCCGACTTCGCGAAGGATCCAGCGCTGAAGAGAGACGTCGAATGGCGGGTCAAGTCCCGGGGGCCCGCGGCATGTCGGTAGCGGGCCGCCTCGGCTTTCTCGATCGCTTCCTCACACTTTGGATCTTCCTCGCGATGGGTCTGGGGGTGGCGCTCGGGCAATTCACCCCCGGCTTCGGGGTGGCGCTCGATCGGCTCAGCGTCGGGACGACGTCGCTGCCAATCGCGGTAGGGTTGATCCTGATGATGTACCCGCCCCTGGCGAAGGTCCGCTACGAGGAGCTGGGGCGGGTCTTCCGCAACAAGCGGGTGCTGGGGCTGTCATTGGTGCAGAACTGGGTCATCGGCCCGCTGCTGATGTTCGCGCTGGCGGCGGTCTTTCTCCGCGACAAGCCCGAGTACATGCTCGGCCTGATCCTCATCGGCCTCGCCCGTTGCATCGCCATGGTCATCGTCTGGAATGACCTTGCGAAAGGAGACACCGAGTACTGCGCTGGGCTGGTCGCGTTCAACGCGATCTTCCAGGTCCTGTTCTTTCCCGTCTACGCCTGGTTCTTCGCGACGCTGCTGCCGAGGTGGCTGGGACTCCCGGGCGCGGTGGTCGAGATCTCGATCGGGCAGATCGCCATCAGCGTCGCCATCTATCTCGGGGTCCCCTTCGTCGCCGGGTTTCTCACCCGGTGGCTGCTCATCGGAGCCAAAGGGAAGGACTGGTACCAGAGCCGGTTCGTCCCCCGCATTGGCCCCATCACCCTTGTCTTCCTCCTCTTCACCATCGTGGTGATGTTCTCGCTCAAGGGCGAGACGATTCTCCAGCTGCCCCTCGACGCGCTGCGGATCGCTGCTCCGCTGCTCGTCTACTTTCTGGTGATGTTCTCGGTGTCGTTCTGGATGAGCAAGCGGGTCGGCGCCGGGTATTCGAAGTCAGCGACGCTCTCGTTCACCGCCGCGTCGAACAACTTCGAACTCGCGATTGCGGTGGCGATCGCCAGCTTCGGGATTCACAGCGGGGTCGCCTTCGCCGCGGTGATCGGCCCCCTGGTCGAGGTCCCGGTGTTGATCGGACTTGTCAACGTCGCGCTCTGGGCCCGGAAGCGATACTTCTCGGGGTCCATGGATTCCCAGAGCGCACATGGCTGAGCAAGTCGTCTTTGCCTGCGTCCACAGCGCCGGCCGTTCGCAGATCGCGGCCGCGTGGTTCAACGCCTTTGCCCACCCCGACCGGGCCCACGCCCACGCCGCGGGCACCGAGCCGGCGAAGCAGTTGCACCCCGAGGTGGTGGCGGTGATGCGGGAAGAGGGCATCAACCTCTCGGCCCGGACACCGCAGCTGCTGACCCCGGAGCTGATGAAGACCGCGAAGCTGGTGGTGACGATGGGGTGCGGCGAGAAGTGCCCCTTCGTCCCCGGCGTCGAGCGCGACGACTGGCCGTTCGAGGACCCCAAGGGCAAGTCGGCGGCGGTGGTGCGGAAGATCAGCGACGCCATCCGCGCCCGGGTGGAGAAGCTGCTCGACCAGCGGCGCTGGCGCTAGTTCCCGGTGAGGTCGCAGCCCGACTCGAAGCCAGTGGCGTCGAACTCGCGGGTGAGGCTGCCGATCAACATCCCCTGGTCCGGCGTCACCCAGCGCGCCACCAGCTTCAGCTCGTGGCGGCCGCCGCGCTTGGGCGAGCAGTACTCCAGCAGGTAAAAGCGGTTCGCCAGCGAAGCCACCTGCTGGGCGATGCGGGTGAACGAGGCGGCGAGCTCCGTCCCATTCGCGGCGCTGTAGAAGCCGTCCTTGCCGAAGCCCTTGAGCGCGTCGGCGTCGATCTCCGCGCCGAGACCGACGGTGAAGACGTGCGCCGCGGTCGCCTTCGACTTGAGGTAGGCAGCGTTCTGGGTCACCCGCGCTGCCTGGTCGGTGCCATCGGTGAAGACCACCAGCGACGCGTCCTTGAAGGCGATGTCGGCCTTCGCCGCCGCCCGGGCGTCGAGCAGCTCGAGCGCCGAGACGAGCGCGCCGTTGAGGTTGGTGCTGTCGTCAACGCAGCGAAACGCGGCACAGGTCTTCGCCCCGGGAAAGGCGGAGCAATCGCTGCTCACCGAGCACTGCTTCTCCCCCAGGCGCTCCAGCCCCATCGTCAGCGCTGCGCGGTCGTCGGTGAAGTCCACCACCTGCTGCACCGCAGGCCGGCCGTCGAAGGTGTAGATCGCCACCCGCTGGCCATCGCCGGCGCGGGCGAGCACGGTCTCGACGTACTTCGCCGCCGCCGCCTTCAGCTGCGGCCAGCTGCTGCTTCGCAGGATGCTGCCCGAGAAGTCGAGCAGCACCAGCGAGTCCATCTGGTACTTCTGCCCTTTGGGCTGCACCGTGCGCCGGCTCTCGTAGGGGCTGACCGACGCGCCGTCCTCGAGGATCTCGAAGTTGGCGCCGTTGAGCTGGCTCACCGGCTCGCCGCCACAGGTGTCGACGCTGAAGAACGCGGACACCTTTGCCGGCGGGGTGACCGTCACCGTTGATCCACCGGGTTGGCTCAGCTGCAGGCAGCGCGGCACTTCGACCGCGGCGGGGCCACAGCCAGCAACAACCAGAAACAGCCCTGCAGCACGCGTGTAGGTCATGGTGTGCCGGAGGCTATTCCCCCTCGGAGAGAGCGCAATTTTCCCACTGGGAGTGGTTTGATGACTGGCAGTTCAAAAACAAGTGTCAATTCGAGAACCGACGGGTAGGAACGCCCCCGTCAGGAGCGCCCGATGGCCCGAACCGCAGACCCGCACGCGAGGACCGCGCTGATGCACGCCGCCCGGCGCGAGTTCGTTCGCTCCGGGTTGATCGGCGCCCGCATCGAAGACATCACCCACGCGAGCGGACTGAGCAAAGGCGCCTTCTACCTGCACTTCGACTCGAAGGACGCGCTGTTCGCCGAGCTGGTGAACCGCTTCGAGCAGCAGATGGAGCAGATCATCGCCGAGCGGGACCGCGCAGTGAGCGCGTGCCGCGGCCAACGCGTCGGGCGGTTGCGTGCGCTCGCGGCGCTCGAGGCGAAGTACGGCCGCCAGGTCCTCGAGCACCTGTGGACCGAGCGCGACGTCTTTACGGTGCTCAGCCACGGCGCACAGGGAACTGGGTTCGAAGGGTTCATCTGGCAGCTGGCGCAGCGCGAGGTGAAGCGGGTTGCGGGGAGCATCGAGGCGATGAAGACCACCGGAGCCTGCCGCCGCGACGTGCCCAGCGAGGTGTTCGGCTCGCTGGTCGTCGGCAGCTACCTGATGATCGCTGAGCAGATGAGCCGGCTGGAGCAGAAGCCGGATCTCGACCGCTGGGTGCACGCGACCCAGTTGCTGATCCGTGAAGGCGTCGCGCCGCGCACCGCGGGGCGAAGGAAGAAGCGGGCGGCGCGGGTCGCGCACGCTGAGAGGAGAGCGTCATGAAGCGGGTCATCTTGCTGCTGGCGATCAGCGCCACCGCGGTCGCGCTCGAGCCGAAGCCCGCGGCGGTGCCGCTGAAGCTCGCCCGGGCGCGGGTGGTCACCTCCACCGCGCGCGACGAGGTCACCGGGCAGCTGTTCTCCTCGAAGCTCGGGCCGCTGGGCTTCGAGGTCGGTGGCCGGCTGCTGAAGACGAAGGTCCAGAAGGGCGAGGTGGTGAAGGAAGGCCAGCTGCTGGGCCAGCTCGACCCGGAGATCATCGACGCCCAGGTCGCGGGCGCCGAGGCCGCGGTCGCCGCCGCCGAGGCGGGCGCCGAGATGGCCACCGACGTCGCCGCCCGCAACGAGAAGCTCAAGAGCGAGGGCAGCGTCAGCGACGTCCAGAGCAAGGGCGCGACCACCACCTCGAAGCAGGCCCAGGCCCAGCTGCAGGGCGCGCGGGCCCAGCTCGCGCAGGCCAAGGCAGGGCGGAAGCGGCACGACCTCAAGGCTCCCTTCGGCGGGACGGTGGTGGATGCGCCGGATCAGATCGGCGGCATGGTCGGGCCGGGGATGCCCGTCTACATCATCCAGCAGCTCGACCCGTTGATCCTCAAGACCACCATCACCGAGGACGCGCGCGCGGTGGTGAAGCCGGGGCTCAAGGTGAAGGTCTCCTCGGTGGCCGGCGCGGCCTCGACCGACGACGCGGTGGTGAAGGTGGTGCTCGCCTCGGCGGATCCCCAGACCCGGCGAATCCCGGTGGAGATTTCGGTGCCCAACCCCGACGGCCGGTTCGTCGCCAACACCCTGGCGCGCGCGGTGCTGCCGATGGGCTCGGCCCAGCCGGCGGTGGCAATCCCCGCGACGGCGCTCGGCACCACTGGCGGCGATCACGTGTTCGCGGTCAGCGCCAGCGGTGAGCTGAAGCGCGTGTCGGTGAAGGTCCTGGAGCGCACCGGGAAAGAGGTGATCATCTCCTCTCCGGTGCCGTTGGATCAGATCGTCGACTACCCGACCTCGGCGTTGGTCGAGGGCACCAAGATTACCGCGTCGCGCTAGGGGCAATGACTCTCTCCGACGTCAGCATCAAGCGGCCGGTCTTCACCACGATGATGTCGGTGTTCATCTTGGTGATCGGCCTGATGGCGCTGACCCGGCTGGGCACCGACTTCTATCCCGAGGTCAACCTGCCGGTGGTGCTGGTGAGCACCGTCTACAAGGGCGCCGGCCCGGGTGAGATCGAGGCCCAGGTCACCAAGCCAATCGAAGACGCGGTCTCCGGCATCAGCGGCGTCGACGCCACGCACTCCTACTCACGAGAGAACGTGTCGATCGTGGTGGTGATGTTCAAGATGTCGACCAGCATCGACCGCGCGACCCAGGAAGTGCGCGACAAGGTCGGAGCGATCACCCGCCTGCTGCCCCGCGAGGCGGACCCTCCGTCGATCGGCCGAATCGACATTGGCGCCGCGCCAGTGGTCACCTTCGCCGCGTCGGCGAACATGAGCTCGCAGGAGCTGCGCCAACAGATCCGGCGGCAGCTCGAGCCGGCGCTGGCGCAGCTCGAAGGCGTCGCCGAGGTCCGCGTCAGCGGCGGTGACACCCGGGAGATCCACGTCGACATCGACCTCGACAAGGCGAAGAGCGCCGGCATCGCCCCCGGGCAGGTGGCGGAGAAGATTGGAATGGAGAACCTCAACCTGCCTTCAGGCCGGTTGGACCAGGGGCCGAACGAGCTGACCGTGCGCAGCGTCGGCGAGTACCGGTCGATTGACGACCTGCGCGCGCTCCCGGTGGCGAAGAGCCAGTCGGGCTCGCAGGTGCGCCTCGACGAGATCGCCGACGTCACCGACTCGGTCGCCGAGCGACGCACCATCGCCCGGCTCAACGGCACCGAGGCGATCATCATCGAGGTGGTGAAGCAGCCCGGGTCGAACACCATCCGGGTCGCCGACGACGTGAAGAAGAAGATGGCCGAGCTCGAGCCGCTGGTCGGCAACGCCTTTCACGCCCGGCCGTTGATCGACCAGTCGCTGATGGTGAAGGCCAACGCCCACGAGGTCTACACCGCCTTGATCTTCGGCGGCCTCGCCGCGGTGCTGATCATCCTCCTCTTCCTCCTCGACATTCGCGGCACGATCATCAGCTCGCTCGCGCTGCCGACCAGCATCATCGGCACGTTCTTCGGGATGTGGATGCTCGGCTACACCCTGAACCAGATGACGCTGCTCGCGCTCTCGCTGGCGATCGGCCTGTTGATCGACGACGCGGTGGTGGTGCGGGAGGCGATCACCCATCGGCTGGCGCTGGGCGAAGAGCCATTTCAGGCCGCGTCGCACGGCACCCGCGACGTCTACCTCGCGGTGATCGCCACCACCTTCTCCCTCGTCGCGGTCTTCGTCCCCGTCGCCTTCATGCCGGGCGTCGTCGGCCAGTTCTTCAAGCAGTTCGGGATCACCATCTGCATCGCGGTGCTGCTGTCGCTGTTCATCAGCTTCACCCTCGATCCGATGCTCTCCGCCCGGTTCGCCAGGCAGCGCGACCTGCACCGCACGCGCGAGGACGAGCACGTCGTGCCCCGCACCATCCGCCGCGGCCTCGACGGGATGGAGCACGCCTACGCCCGCCTGCTCAAGTGGGTGCTCCACCACAAGGCGCTGACCTGCATCGTGACGCTGGCGGTGCTCGCCGTCTCCGGCTTTGGGGTGCGCGGCCTGCAGACCGAGTTCCTGCCGCAGGACGACCGGTCGCTGTTCATGATCGACCTGAAGCTCGGCGACGGAGCGAGCCTCGCCGAGACGACGACGCGGGTCGCGGCCACCGAGCGCGCGCTGGCGCAGATCCCGGAGATCCAGGACGTCTACGCCATCGTCGGCCTCGAGGGAGACGTCAACAAGGCCCGGGTCCGGGTGCTGACGGTGGACAAGACCAAGCGCACCAAGGGGATCCAGGTGCTCAAGGAAGAGGTCCGCGCGCTGCTGACCCCGGCGCTCCCCGCGACCCAGATCGTCCTGCTCGACGCCCCCCAGCTCGAAGGCATCGCCGACTTCTTTCCGATCATGGTGCGGGTGATGGGCCCGAGCCTCGAGGACGGCAAGGCTGAGGCGGACCGCATCGCCGGCATCCTCCGCGAGCTGCCCGGCACCAACGACGTACGCGTCGAGTTCAACCCGCCCAAGCCGGAGCTGAAGATCACCCTCGACCGCGCGCGCGCGAGCGACGTCGAGCTCACCTCGGTCTCACTGGCGATGCAGCTGCGGCTGGCGATGAACGGCGCCGCGGTGACGAGGCTGCGCGAGGGCACCGAGGAGACCGACGTGGTGGTGCGGCTGGCGGCGAAGGATCGCGCCTCCACCGACGCGATCGCCCGCATGGACGTCTTCTCCACCCGGGGCGTGCGGCCGATCAGCGACGTCGCCACGCTGTCCACCAGCGATGGGCCGTCGGTGATCGAGCACTTCAACCGGCAGCGCCAGGTGGCGGTGTTCGCCGGGCTCGCGAAGAACGGTCCGCTGGGTCAGATCGTCAGCGCCCTGCGCGCCCGTCTCGTCACCGAGCCGCTCAAGCCTGGGTACTCCGTCATCTACGACGGGCAGATCAAGACGCTC
>JAYVRT010000219.1:0-2269 GCA_043776025.1 Archangiaceae bacterium
CTCGCGGAACCCGCACAACGTGCTCAAGGCCACCGTCGAGGGGCTCAAGCAGCTGCGTTCCCCCGAGCAGGTCTCGCGCCTGCGCGGCAAGGAAATCCATTTCGGCCTCAAGAAGCCTGAGGCGAGGAACTAGCCATGGGTCTCAAGGTCAAGCTGGTGAAGAGCCACTCCGGTTCGAACGAGCGTCAGCTGAAGACGATCTTCGGCCTGGGGCTGCGCAAGTTCGGCTCCGAGCGCCTGCTCAAAGACACCCCGGAGATCCGGGGCATGGTCTTCAAGGTGCGGCACCTGGTCACCTGCGAAGTCGTCAAAGACGAGCCGGAGAAGACGGTGCGCCGCAAGCCGCGCCACATCCGCAACCGCGACGCCGCCCGTGCGGCCGCCGAGAAGAAGTAAGGAATCGATCATGACCAACCTGCACACGCTGAAGGCGCCGTACAACTCCAACCACCGCAAGAAGCGGGTCGGTCGCGGCCAGGGCTCCGGCCTCGGCAAGACCGCCGGCCGCGGCGGCAAAGGCCAGAAGGCGCGAAGCGGCAACATGCACTTCGAAGGCTTCGAAGGCGGCCAGAGCCCGCTGCAGCGCCGCCTGCCGAAGTTCGGCTTCAACTCGCCCAACCGGGTCGAGTACGCGGTGGTGAACCTCGGCGAGCTGGAGCGGTTCAAGGCCGGCGCGGTGGTCGACGAGACCGCGCTGCGCGCGATCGGCCTGGTCAAGGGCGTCTGGGACGGGGTGAAGATCCTCGGCAACGGCGCGCTGACCCGCAAGCTGACGGTGAAGGTCCACAAGTTCTCGGCGACCGCGAAGGACGCGATCGCCAAGGCGGGCGGCACGGTCGAGGAGCTCGGCCTGGTCCAGCACAAGCCCGACGGCCTGACCCGCGCCAACGGCCGCAAGCGCCCCGCGGCGCCGAAGGTCGACCCCAAGGCGAAGTCTGCCCCCGCCAAGGCCTGAAAAGGTCGCGGCGCGGGTGGCCCCTCACAAGAAGATTGGTTAGGTTCCCGCGCCCCTCATCGGACTTCCGGTCGAGGGGCGCTGTTGTGTTCGCGGTACCGTTTTTCAAGGAGAGATCGTGGCTCTGAACGCCATCACCAACGTCTTCCGGATCGCCGAGCTTCGCGCGCGACTGCTGTACACGCTGGGGCTGCTGTCGATCTACCGGCTGGGCGTCTTCATCAACACCCCCGGCGTCGACCGCGCCGCGATGAACGCCTACATGGCGGATCAGCGCAAAGCGGGCGGCCTGGTGAGCCTGTTCGACATGTTCTCCGGAGGGGCGCTGGCGCAGATGTCGATCTTCGCCCTGGGGATCATGCCCTACGTCTCGGCGAGCATCATCATGCAGCTGCTGGCGGTGGTCGTGCCCAGCTTCGAGCGCCTGCAGAAAGAGGGCGCTGGCGGCCGGCAGAAGATCAACCAGTACACCCGCTACGGCACGATCGTCCTCTCGCTCGTCCAGGGTGTCGCGATCTCCCGGGTGCTCAGCGGCATCGGCCGTGGGGCGTTGAACCAGCCGGGCGACATCGAGCACATCGTCGTCCCCAACCCGAACCTCTACTTCACCTTCATGACGGTGATCACCCTCACCGCCGGTACCGCGTTCATCATGTGGCTCGGCGAGCGGATCACCGAGGGTGGCATCGGCAACGGGATCTCGCTGATCATCTTCGCGGGCATCGTCTGCCGCATCCCGCACGCGGGGAAGACGCTGTACGACGCGGTCAACGCCGAGACGCTGAATGCGGGCACGGTGGTGATCCTGCTGTTGATGATGGTGGCGATCATCGCAGCGGTCGTCTACGTCGAGCGCGGCATGCGCCGGATCCCGGTGCAGTACGCCAAGCGCATGGCAGGGCGGCAGATGTTCGCGGGCCAGGCGACCTACTTCCCGATGAAGGTCAACGGGGCAGGGGTGATTCCCCCGATCTTTGCCGGCGCGATCCTCTCGTTCCCCGCGACGCTGGGCAGCTGGATCCCCGGGATGAGCGGCCTGCAGCGGGCGATCACTGGCAGCACCTGGGTCTACAACGGGCTGTTCGTGGCGCTGATCATCTTCTTCGCCTACTTCTACACCTCGCTCACCTTCCGCCCCGACGACGTCGCGGACAACATCAAGAAACAGGGCGGCTACATCCCCGGGATCCGGCCCGGCCGCCAGACGGCGGACTTCATCGAGAAGGTGCTCAATCGCCTGACCTTCGGCGGCGGCGTCTACCTCGCGGCGATCTGCGTCATCCCCTCGCTGCTGTCCGGCGCGCTCAACGTGCC
>JAYVRT010000220.1:0-2268 GCA_043776025.1 Archangiaceae bacterium
CCCGGGTGTCGTTACGGCACCGCCCGGGCATGGGCGTGCACTTCGAGCTCTTCCCGCAGCAGCTCATGTTGCTGGAACGCGCCATGGTGCTGCGCGAGCCGATCGCCATGCCCGCGGACGCCACGCGCTGATCTGACCCTTCAGACCGACCGAATCGCTTGATTTCGGGGGGGTGGACGGCGAGAAGCGCAGGCTCGATGCGCCCCCTGAAGACGCTCAAGAAGCTGTACGACGAAGAGTCCCACATCGTCATCACCGAGAAGGGCTCTCCGCCCCGGGTGATGTTCTACGGGGAAGACTTTTGGGTCGAGGATCTCCCGGTGGGGACGCGCGTGATCTTCCCGCGCCCGCCGCTCGAAGGCGTGCCGAACGTGAAGGCCGCCATTCGCTACGCCATCAACCACCCCGAGGGCATGGACCCGCTGCACGCGCTGCTCAAGCCCGGCATGAAGGTGACGATCGCGCTCGACGACATCTCGCTGCCGCTGCCGCCGATGAAGACGCCGGACGTGCGGCAGACGGTCTGTGAGATCGTGCTCGAGCTGCTGGCTGACTCGGGCGTCGACGACGTGCACCTGATCATCGCCAACGCGCTCCACCGTCGCATGACGGACGCCGAGATGAAGCGCATGGTGGGCGAGAAGATCTACGACGCCTACGCGCCCGATCGTTATTACAACCACGACGCCGAAGATCCCGAGGGCATCACCGAGCTCGAGCGCACTTCGTCGAACGAGGTGGTGGCGATCAACCGCCGCGCCGCCGAGTCGGACCTGCTGATCTACGTGAACATCAACCTGGTGCCGATGGACGGCGGCCACAAGTCGGTGGGCACGGGCCTGACCAACTACGAGTCGCTGCGCGCGCACCACAACCCGCAGACGATCCGCGACTCGGCGTCCTACATGGAACCGGGCAAGAGCGAGCTGCACCGCTCGGTCGATCGCATCGGCCGCGTCGTCGACAAGTCGCTCAAGGTCTTCCACATCGAGACCACCATCAACAACCGCATGTTCGAGGAGCCCGTCGGCTTCCTGATGAAGAAGGAAGAAGACTTCACCGAGTTCGATCGCGTGAAGCTGCAGGGCATGAAGTACGCGCTCTCGAAGATGCCGCGCCCGATGAAGCGCAAGATGTTCTTCAACATCTTCGCCCCCTACGAGGTCACCGGGGTCTTCGCGGGCAGCACCGAGCCGACTCACGAGAAGACGCTCGAGATGAGCTGGAAGCAGTACTCGGTGCCGGTGCAGGGCCAGAGCGACATCGTCATCTTCGGGATGCCGTACGTCTCGCCCTACAACGTCAACAGCATCCTGAACCCGCTGCTGGTGCAGGTGATGGCGCTGGGCTACCTCTACAACCTGAACCGCGGCGTGCCGTTGGTGAAGAAGGGCGGCGTCATCATCATCACGCACCCCTGCTACGACGAGTTCGACCCGGACCACCACGCGCCGTACATCGAGTTCTTCAACCGGTGCCTGACCGAGACGCGCGACGCGCACGTGCTCTCACACAAGTACGAGGCGGAGTTCGCGAAGAACCCCAGCTACGTGCACCTGTACCGCAAGGGCAACAGCTACCACGGGGCTCACCCCTTCTACATGTGGTACTGGGGCGAGAACGGGCGTCAGCACGTCGGCAAAGTGATCGCCGCGGGCGCCGAGAACAACCACGTGCCCGCGATTCTCGGGTGGGATCGGGCGGACACGTTGTCGGAAGCGATCGAGGACGCGCGCGGCTTCATGGGCCGCTCGGCGAGCATCTCCTTCGTGCACGTTCCGCCGATCTTCCAGTGTGACGTCAAGTTGTGACGCCGTTGCGCCTCGCGCTGCTGGTCGGTGCGCTGGACTGCCTCAAGCCCGATTCGGGCTGCGTTGACGCGGCGAACTGCTCTCAGCACTGCGGTTGATTCAATTCAACGACGCGCGGTGAGCACGCGACCGGCCTTGGTGGCCTTGACGACCTTCGCGCCGGGCGCGATCACGGTGACAGCGGCGGCCGCGGGGCGCGCATCGGGGTAAGGCCAGTAGCGAAGAATGGGAATGTTCAGCGGCACGGCGGGCAGCACGGCCACGGCCCGGGTGTGCTTCGAGGTCGAAGGGCCGCTCGAGACGTGCACGGCGATCAGCGAGACGAGGATCACCAGGGCCCCGCCGATCAGCGCGCTGATGACGACGCGGCGATCGTTCATGAGGCGCTCGAGGTGGCTGCCGGGATCGAAGGTGTGTGAGGACATGACAGTGGCCTTAAGCAAGCGCCGGGCCGATC
>JAYVRT010000221.1:0-7369 GCA_043776025.1 Archangiaceae bacterium
GACATCTTCGGGCTGGGCATCGTCTTCTACGAGATCCTCGCCTCGCAGCGGCTGTTCAAGCGCGACAACGACACCGACACGCTCAAGGCGATCGTCTACGAGAAGGTGCCGCCTCCGTCGGCAGTCGCCCGGGGAATCCCCAAGGCGATCGACGCGATCGTGATGAAGGCGCTGGAGAAGAAGCGCGAAGATCGCTACCAGACCGCGGGCCAGATGCAGCTGGCGATCGAGGAGTTCCTCGTCCGCGGCCGGATGCCCGCCACGCCGGCGCACCTCGCGGCGCACATGAAGGAACTGTTTCCCGACGGCAGCAGCCAGGTCGAGCTCGCCGCGGCCGAGACCACCCAGTCCACCAGCGGCTCGGGCGAAGCGATCTCCGACGCCGGCCCGCGGCCGAAGCAGGTGATCGCCAACCCGAAGCAGTCGGCCCCGCGCGCAGGCAACATCAAGATCAACGTCGAGGAGCTCGAGCTGCGGATCGTGAGCTGCGGCCCCAACGACACCGTGACTGGCTTTTTCTTCAACGCCCTCTTCGGCCACGCGCAGCGCTTGCTCGGCAGCGGCGTCAACCCGCAGCTGCGCGCCGCCCTGGTCGAGCCGAAGTCCTTCGTCGACGCGCTCACCTACCCCACCGTCGAGTTCCTCCGGCTGCTGTGGAAAGCGGTGGAGCTGATGGCGCCGCTGTCGGGCGGCGTCGACCCGGCGTTCCAGGACATCGGTGTCTGGGCGATGGACGGGTTGCTTCGCTCGCTGCTGGGAAGGCCGATCGAGCAGCTCAAAGGGCAGCCCCCCCACACGCTGATGAAGGCGATGATGGCGACGCTCAAGCCGATGCTGACCCCGGGCGACCGGGTGGTCGGGCCGTTCACCGCCACCTCCGGCACCTTGATTTACAAGGGCGAGGTGCTGCCGATTCAGTTTCACGCCGGGCTCGCCTCGGCCGCGCTCCACCGGCTGGCGGGGCTCTCGGTGCGGGCCGACTGGGAGAAGACCGCCGCCGATCGCGTCGAGATGAAGCTGACGTGGTGAAGGGGCTGGCGCTGCTCGGCGTGCTGCTGTGCCTGCCCGCCGCCGCGGCGATGAACGTCGCCGTCCTCTACTTCGACAACAACACCGCGCTGCGCGAGTACGACGTGCTGCAGAAGGGCATGGCGGACATGCTGATCACCGACCTCGGCGCGTCGGACCAGCTGACGCTCGTCGAGCGGGAGAAGCTCGAGCAGGTGCTCATCGAGATCAAGCAGTCCCACACGAAGTACTTCGACCCGCAGACCGCGGTGCAGATCGGCAAGCTCGCCGGGGCGGCCTACGCCGTCACCGGGGCCTTCACCGCCTTCGCGCCCGAGGTCCGCATCGACGTGCGGATGATCGAGGTCCAGACCGGAAAGGTCGTCGTCAGCAGCCAGGTCAAAGGGAAGAAGGAGGACTTCTTCGATCTCGAGCAGCAGCTGGTGAAGCAGTTCCTCGCTTCGCTCTCGGCGAAGGCACGGTCGGCCGGCGGCGCCCCGGGAGGGCTGAGCCTCGCCGGCGCGGTGAAGTTCAGCCAGGGACTGCAGACCGCCGACGAGGGGGACTTCAAGGGCGCCTCGACCCAGCTGGCGGCGGTGGTGCGCGAGGCGCCGGACTTCGCGTTGGCCCGCACCCGCTACAGCCAGCTGCTCAAGCGGCTGCGCGAGGCGGGGAAAAAGCACGAGGAGGCGCTCGGCGCCGACGAAGCGCTGCTGGTCGCGGGGATCCAGACCGCGCTGGAGAAGTTCAGCGGCAAGGTCCTCAAGGGCAACGACCTCGAGGTCTACTTCTGTTACCGCGCGATGCGGTCCGCGTACCTGATGTGGAAGCTCGAGCAGGGCCTCTCCGGGCCGCAGGGGCCGCTGAAGATGCGGGTCGCGGCGGGGCCACAGCGCGCGGTGGCGGCGAGGCTGCTGGGCGAGCTGTGGGACAACGAGCTGGCGCTGATGGACGACGCGATCAAGAACCATGCATCGCTCCAGTACCTGAACCACGCCGCGAGCTGCCCGATGGCGCTCGAGCGCGACAAGCTCAAGGACTTCTACCGGCTGAAGACGGTCGGCATCCCCTGGTACTCGATGCCCCGCCTCCACCCCTCCGATCGGATCCCCGCGCTGGTGGGCTTCGCCTCGACCGGGACCTTCCGCCGGGCGCAGTTCGACGAGGACGAGGGCGAGTACCCCACGGTGCGGGTGCTGCCGACGATGGTCGCCCTCGAGGCGAGCCGGGTGAAGAAGTCGCTGGAGTTGATCGACGCCGCCGACCAGCACCTCGCGCTGCCGGTGAGCCGCAGCGTCCCCGACGCGAAGCTGATGCTCGAGGCCGCGCGCGCGACGCTGCTGCTCAACGTCGGCCGCACAGACGAGGCGATCGCCACCCTCCAGGCCTGGCTGGAGAAGAACCCGAAGGCGCGCGCGTACAAGGCGGTCGAGGAGCAGGTGGAGGCGCTGCTCGGCGTCAGCGAGCGATCGAAGAAGGACAACGCGCAGCTCCGGGCCTGCACCGCGAGCGACGAGGTGCTGCGCCGGGAGGTCGACCGGCTCTTCGACGCCGACGGGGCGGAGGTGGTCGCCAAGACCCTCGCTGGCCTCGAGGGCAAGTGCGGGCCGAAGGCGAGGCAAGGCAGCGGCGTCGCCGCCTGGAACGCGGCGATGCGGGGCGACTGCGCCGCGGCGAGGAAGTTCGTCGCCAAGGCGGGCGGCGAAGAAGTCGCGGGCGTGTCGGCGCTCTGCGAGTGAGCCGGATGCCCGCCTGGCTCGCGACCGAACCGGGAGTGCTGCGGTGGGGGCTGTGGCTGCTGGCGACCTGGCTCGCGACCGGGTGGCTGCACGCGCGGTGGCCGAGGTGGCGGGTCGCGGGCGCCATCGCGGTGCTCGGGGGCGCGCTGGGTTGGGTGCTCTGGGCGACGCTGCGGGCGCCGATCTCCGCCGAGCACCTGAGCTGGATTCGCTTCACCGTCGCCCTGGCGGCGCTGGGCGCGGTGGCGCGTCGAAGCTTCCGGCCCAAGACCGCCCCGCCCCACCCCCTCTTCGAGCTCGCCGTCCTCTCGGCGACCGCCGCGCTCGGGCTCTTGTGCTTCCTCAACTGCGCGCGGCCCCAGTTCCAGGACGCCGGCCGCGGAGCCCCGACGTTCCTTCACCACTACGACATGCGGGTCTATTTCCCGATCGCCCGGTTCTTCCCCGAGCTGCGGTTCGACGGGGTCTACGCCGCGAGCGCCGCGGCGATGGAAGACGACCTCGGGCCAAGCGAGGCGTTCGCCGCCCAGCGGTACCGCGACCTCAAGACCAACCAGATGGTGACCGTCGGCCAGTCGCGCGACTTCCTCCGCGAGGTGCGCGAGCGCTTCACCCCCGATCGCTGGGCCCTGTTCACCACCGACATGCGCTACTTCCGGCGCGCGATGGGAGACGCCGGGTATCTGTCGAGCATGAACGACCACGGCGGCAACGCCACCCCGGTCTGGTTCCTCGGCGCGCGGCTGCTGTTCCGCGACGCGCCCGCCTCCGACTTCACCCTTTGGGTGGGGGTGCTCGTCGACGCGGCGCTGTTGCTGTTGTGCTTCGGCGCGATCGCCTGGGCCTTCGGCGTCCGCGCGGCGTTGGTCGCGATGACCGCCTTCGGAGCGATGGACTTCTATCTGTTCGGCAGCAACTGGTTCGGAGCGCCGCTGCGCCACGACTGGATGGCGCTTTGGGGAATCGGCCTCGCGCTGCTGAAGAAGGAGAAGCTCTTCCTCGCCGGCGGAGTGCTCGCCTGGGCCACGCTGATTCGCGTCTTCCCGCTGATGAGCCTGATGACGCTGGCCGCCCCGTTTCTCTGGGCGTTCGCGACGCAGCGGTTCACCCAGCGCGGCCAGTTCTCGACGGCGAGGTTCCTCGCCGAGCACCGCGCCTGGCTCCGCCTGGCGCTGGGCGCCGCCACGTTCGGGTCGATTCTCTTCGGGCTCTCGGTGCTCAATTTCGGCTGGGCCTCGTGGCCCGACTGGCTGCGCAAGGCGTCGATGATCAGCGGCCCGGGGTTGAACACGATCGCGCTCAGCTCGCTCATCCCCACGCCCTGGCTGCTGGTGCCCACCGGCCTGGGGGTGACGTTCGTCGCGCTCTACGCCCTGCGCCACGCGGCGCCCCACGAGGCCGCCGGCTTCGGCCCGGCGCTCGTCGGCATCTGCTTCAGCCCGTCGAACTACTACCTGCAGTCCCTGATGCTCCTCGCCGTCCTCGGCGGCGATCGCCGCGGCGGCGCGTGGTGGATCCTGTTGGCGATGTGCGCCGGCTGCTTCTTCACCACCTTCCCACCCTCGTTCGAAGGACACTTCCGCGCCGAGGCGGTGGTGATGCTCCTCGCGGTGGCGGCGTTGATCGGCTGGCGCTTCGTCGTGCGCCGACCCGCCTGCGGCAGCGAGTTGCAAACTCAAAAGTAAGTTGTCAGTCTTACTTCGTGAAGACGACCCTCTCTTCGAAAGGCCAGTTGGTGCTCCCCAGGGCGCTGCGGGAGAAGGACGGCATCAAGGCCGGCCAGGAGTTCACGGTCGAGCGGATGCGCGCCGGGGAGTACCGGCTCATTCGCCGTAAGGCGCGGAACGCGGGGCTGGTGACCCAGCTGCTCGCCTGCCCGGAGAAGGGGTGGTTCGTTCCACTCGCCTCCGAGTCGACCGACACGCTGTGAAATACCTCGTCGATGCGAACGTGCTCAGCGAGGTGACCCGGCCCGAGCCGGCCCCGGAGGTGGTGGCCTGGCTCTCCCGCCACGAGGCCGACCTCGCCGTCGACCCAATCATCCTCGGAGAGCTCGAGTTCGGAATCCTCAAGCTTCCTCCCGGGCGACGGCGGGCCGCGCTCGAACGCTGGTTCGCGCAGACCTTCGGCGGAATCACCTGCCTTCCCTTCACTGCCCAGACCGCGCAGCGGTGGGCGCGCCTGCTTTCAGAGCTGCGTCGAAGAGGCGCCGCGATGCCGATCAAGGACAGCCTGATCGCCTCGACGGCGCTGCTGCACGGGCTGGTGCTGGTCACCCACAACACCCGCGACTTCCGGCGAGCCGGCGTGAAGCTCCTCGACCCGTTCGCACTCCACTGAGTTCTTCAGTTGCAGCTCGAGTACTCCTTCCCGTTGTAGTTGATGATCGGGTACCCGTTGGAGTTCTGCGTCACCCGCCAGCCGACCAACGGCTGAAGCACTGGGTTCTGGTAGGTCGCCATCCACAGCTGGCCCTCGCGGACTTCCCAGCGGCCGCCGCCGGCGGAGTCGGTCTGGCCCGAGACCGTGCCGTTCGCGCCGGAGTTGTAGGTCTCGCCCCGCGCGCCGGTGCTCCAGGTGCCGTTGGCGAAGAAGGCGAAGCGCTCGGAGCTCGAGCTGCCCGTGTGCTGGTTGTAGTGGAAGCTGCACCACGCCGAAGACATCAGCAGCCGGGAGATCTGATCGTTCCCCGCGCCCCGCGCCTGCGGCTGTTGCTGCGCCGGCATCCGCTGCTGCGGCTGCCCCTGCTGCTGCCCGCCGACCGCCTGGCCGTTCTTCTGCAGGTACGCCTGCGCCTCGGCGAGCGCCTCGCGATCGGCCTCCTCCTCCGACACCTTGTTCATCTTCGCGGCCTTCGCGGCGAGCGCGCCCTGCTTCTGCACTGCTACCCCGGCACCGGCCCGGGTGAGCGCGATCGGGATGCCGCCCATGGTCATCGTCAGCGTGTCGCCCGCGAGCTTGTAGGTCGCCTTGTCCGCGGTGCCCTCGTCGTCGATCACCGTGAGGTTGCTGCCGTCAGCGGTCCACTTCACCTTGCCCTCCTCCATCTGGCCCGTACCGTTGGCGTTGAAGGTAACGAAGGGCGTGCCTCCCGCGAGCCAGGTGCCGACGAGCTTCGCGTCGACCTTGGGGGAGCCCGACAGCGCCAACGAGACGACGAGGGTCAGCAGCATGCGGTGGCTCCTTCGAAGTGCGGCAGCTTAAAGGCTGGCGAGCGCGACCCGGTAGAGCGCGCGGTAGCCCATCCGCGGAGCAGCCTCGAACCGATCCGCGTTGAAGGTCTCTTTGAGAATCGAGCAGCCGTCAGGAGAGTCGTGCAGCTGCAGCAGCACCTTCTCCAGATCCATCGCCAGGTCGGCGGGGGTGTTCATCGCCACTGCGACGCCGTCGTTGGGCGACTCCTCGGTGAAGGCGATCACCTTCACCAGGTGCTGCCGGCCGGCGAGCAGCTCGTCAACGCCGGTCGCGGCCGGGGTCTTTCCACCCGAGGCGAACACGCTGGTCAGCTCCACCGTCTTGTCGAGCAACAGGTCGAGCGCCGCCTTGTAGCTGCCGGCGAACCGCTGCGAGGCGAACAGCTTGGTGCCATCGAGCCCCTTGTCGCGCAGCAGCGCCATCGGCAAGAGAAACCCGCCCACCGAGTCGCGATCCGACCAGGCCGCGTTCGTGCCCTTGAGCGTGTCGAGGGTGAGCGGGTGGTCGGCGCGGCAGATGAGCGCGGCCCGGTAGCTCGACGCGCCACCGCGGACGCCGCGCACCAGCACCCTCACCCCCATCGCCTCGATGCGGGCGCAGACGAACGGCGGGGCCCAGGCCGCCTCGCACTTGCCCGACAACAGCTCCTTCGCCAGCGCCTCGTAGCTCGCCGGCACCACCACCTGGGTCGGCCGGCCCAGCGCCTGGCCGAGGTAGGCCTCCAACCGGCGCGCACGCTCGCCCGCCACGCTCGGGCCGAGCGAGGGAGGAAGCGCGAGCCGGATCGGAGTCGGGCTCATCAGCTCTCCGCGTGGGCCCTGGCCACTTCGTCGTCGGCGAGGCCGAAGGTGGCCTGAAGGAGATCCATGATCTTCGAGGTCTGCTTGCTCGGCTCGCGGCCCGAGGCGTCGACCACCCGCGCGGCGAGGCTGAAGGCCTTGATCCGCTGGGCGTGGGTGGTCAGCCCGCGCGCGAGCACCGCCAGCCGCGAAGGCAGGCCCTGCTCGGCGAGGTGGGCGAGCGCGTCACGCACCAGCCGCCGGGCGTCCGAGGCGTTGAAGTGCGAGAAGATCGGATCTCCCGCGAGCGCCTCGACGATCGCGTCGGCCTCTTCGGCTTCCAGCTTCCCGTCGGCGACCGAGGCGAGCACCATCACCTCCGCATACAGGTGCTCGGCCGGCTCGCCAAGCGCCTCGGACAAGGACCCGCCGTCCTCGACGACCTCGACGATCCGCGCCACCTCGTCTTCGCTGATTCCCAGGCCCGCCTGGAGCGTCTTCAGCAGCCCCATCTCTTTCTTCGTCGCCCGCTGATCGGCGAGCGCGACCGCGGTGGCGAGGCCAAACGCGAGCAGCCGGTTCTTGTGGTCCTTGAGCCGGGTGCGCAGCGAGGCGATCACGTCCTCGAGCTTCGCGGTCTTCGAGAGG
>JAYVRT010000222.1:0-7367 GCA_043776025.1 Archangiaceae bacterium
GCAACCTGCTGGCGACGCGCGCCGGCGAGGCCCTCGACAGCGCGACGTTGATTGGCATCACCGCGCAGATCGCCGACGCGCTCGCGACGATTCATTCCCAGGATGTCTTCCACGGCGAGATGTCGGCCGACTCGGTGCTGCTGGTCAAAGCGCCTTCGGAGAAGGCGTTTCTTTGGGACATGCCGCTGGTGATTGCCAACCGGCTCACGGACCGCCGCGGCGAAGAGCGGCTGATGACCCAGCTGGTGAAGACCGCGCCCTACCTCGCGCCCGAGCGGGCCCGCGGGGCGAAGGCGACGTCGGAGAGCGACGTCTACGCGCTCGGCGCGATCGTCTGTGTCGCCGGCGGCGCCTCTCTGCCGGTGGCCGAGACCACGCTCGGCGTGGTGCACGCAGTGGTCAGCGGTACCTGGCAGCCGAAGGTCCCGAAGTCGATTCCGGAGCCCCTGCGTTCGATGGTCGAGCGGATGGTCTCCCGCAACCCGGGCGAACGCCCGACGGCCCGCGAAGTGTCCGAGCTGTTCATGCCTCCGGTCGCTGCCCGCCCGACGCTGCGGGAGATGGTGGCAGTGGTGCCGCCGCCGGTGCTTCAGGCCAAGCCGGTGGACATCCGTCTGAGCCGGCCGACCGCGCCGGCGGTTCCCCTCATCGATGCCCAGGTCCCCGCCCAGGTGAACGCGGCGATGCTCGAGGCGGCGGACCCGCTCGAAGCGGTTATTCCCGAGGCGAAGGTAACGGCGCCCGCGCCCGCGCCCGCCGCGGGTCCCGCGGTGGCGATGAGCGACAGCGTCAGCGTCTCCCACGAACTGCACCAGGACGGCGCGGTGCAGCTGACCGCCGAAGAAGCGGCGCAGCTGCCGCGGCCCAGCCGCAAGGCACCGCTGATGATGGCGGCGGTGATGGTGGTGCTGGTGACGGTGCTCGCCGCGCTGGCGATCGACCTCGCCCACCGCGGGCCGACGGTGGGCCCCGCGTCCCCCCGCTCGTCCGTCAAGTCGGTGGTGGTGGTGGCCCCGCTCGCCCAGCCGGCGCTCGCTGCGCCGGTCGCCGTTGCCGACGAAGAGCTGACCGCGCTGACCCCCGGCCCTCGCCCGGTGAAGAAGAGCCGCCGAGCGCGCACCGCGCAGGTCTCGGCTCAGGATCCGTCTGCGAGCAGCGCGCCTGCGACCCCGCAGAGCGACTTCGGCTTCCTCGAAGAAGAGCAAGAGCTGAAGCGGCCGAGTTTCTAGCCGCCAAACCCCACCCCGCCTGCTAGAGCTTGGGCGTGCGTGCGCCCCTGACAGACGAGGAGCTGGACACCCGGCTCGCTGCGCTCGGGTTGGTGCGCGACGACTCGGTGGCCGCGCCACCCCCGAGCAAGAACCGCACGGTGGTCTGCCGCAACGGCCGGCGCCGGGTGCTGGTGAAGGTCGCGGACGGCCCGGGCAACGTCGGGGTGCTGCGCGAGGGTTCCATCCTCGAGCGGATCGCGCCGCTGGCGAAAGAGCCCGACTCGCCGCTGTTGATCCCCGGGCTCTACGCCTTCGACCCCGGCCACGGGCTGCTCGCGCTCAACTGGCTCACTGGCGGCGAGACGCTCCACCACTTTCATCGCCGCAGCGGCGACTACCCCCGGCAGGTAGCGCGCCAGGTGGGCAAGGCGCTCGGGTTTCTCCACCGCGCGAGCCACTCGTCGCCCGGCCGCTTCGCTCTGGCCGATGCCTTCCGCGACGAGTCGGACCTGCTCGAGTGCTTCCTTCGGATGCGGCCGGACTTCTACGCCCGCCTTTCCGGCGTCGGCGTCGAGCTGTTCGCCGAGGTCCAGGCCGACGCGGCGGCGATGGCCGGGCTGCAGGCGCTCTCCGAGCAGCAGGCGAAGGAGAACGAGGCGTGCCTGCTCCACGGAGATCTGCGGCAGGCGAACCTGCTGCGCGTCGGAAAAGACCGCACCGCGCCCGTCTTCTACCTCGACTGGGAGCTGTCCTTCTGGGGCGACCCGGCGCGCGACCTGGGCAGCCTCTTCGCCGACTACGTCAGCGCCTACCTCGCACCCGAGCACAAGAGCGAGTTGCTCACCCGGACCCAGCTCGCCGGCTTCTGCCGGGCGATGCTCGCCGCCTACGCCGAGGCGCGGGGCGAGCCGTTCGTGCTCGACAACGAGTTTCAGAACCGGGTCGTCCGCTGGGTGGCGACCGCGCTGTTGATCGCCGTCTACGGCATCTCCCATTACGAGCAGCAGCTCGACGCCCGCGCCCGCGGCCTGGCCCACCAGGCGCTCGACATGCTCGGCGCGCCCCAGTCGTGGCCGGCGGTGCTCTGGGGAGCGCCGTAGCCGATGACTCCGATGCTCGAGGCGCTCCACCAACTGGAGAAGAAGGTCACGCTCCACAAGGCGATGCTGGCGCTCGAGGGCGTCGCCTACCGCCCGGAGCACGCCCACGCGGCGCTCTCCTCGTGGATGCTGTCCCACTGGTTCTTCCGCCGCGTCGGCACTGCGCCCCGGGGCGGACGCGCGTCGGGAGACTCCGGCTGGGTCGCGCACCTGCAGGCGCTGACCCGCGGAGCCAGCGGCTGGGAGCCCGGCTACACCCTGGTGAGTGCGGGGGAGTCCGACGGCGTCAGCGGGCGGCGCGGGCAATGGGCGTTCGTGTCGGACGGGAGGCTGAGCCTGTTCCTCGACGAGCCCGGGCAGTTCTCTCCGCCGGCGGCGCGACCGGGCGACAAGGTCTCGGTGCGGGTGCCGCGCGCGCGGGAGAACCTCCACCCGCACCGCTTCACCCTGCTCGGCGCGCAGGGCGGGGCGCAGATTGAACCGCTGGTGAAGCTCTTCGTCGCCGCGACGCTCGAGGGGGCCGCGCAGTTGGTGGGCAGCCTGTCTGGCCGCAGCGCCGATGGGCTGCGGTTCTCGCTCTTCGTCGGCAACGAGCCGAGGGACTTTCAGCGCGCCGACAACCTGGTGTTGGAGGTCGGCGCCCGCGACGAGCAGGCGGGGCTGAAGCTGCTGTCGGAGTTCTTCCGCGGCCAGCCGGCGCGGCTGCTGCCCCTGCCTGCGCCGCTGCAGACGCAGCCAGTGTTCCCTGGCTTCGCGCGTGCCGAGGTCAACGCCCGCGAAGAGGTCGCTGACGGTTTCTTTCGCCGCCGCGCCGACCACCTCGCCGCGGGCGTGCTCGATGCGCTCTACGCCGGGGAGCTCACCGCCGCGGGCTGGGCAGCGCGCCTGGGCCACGCGCCTTGAGTTGACCCGCCGAGGGGGGTGGCATTTAAGCCGGTTCGAAAATGCTCGCTGGGTTGATCGCCGCGCTGTTGGGAGTCCTGCTCGGGGTGCGCCATGCCCTCGAGCCGGACCACCTCGCAGCCGTCTCGACCCTCGCCGCTGAAGAGCGTGGGGTCCGCGGCGGGCTGTTGCTTGGCGCGGTCTGGGGTGTCGGTCACTCGGCGTCGCTGTTCCTCGTCGGCGGCTCGCTGGCGGTGCTCGAGGCGCAGATGCCGGTGCGGGTCGCCGACGCGATCGAGCTTGGGGTGGGGGTGATGATCGTCGGCCTCGGCCTGCGAGCGATTGCCCGGGCGCTGCGCGAGGGCCGCACCGGCGCGGTCCGTGTCCACCACCACGGCGCGGTGGAGCACGTGCACCCCGCGCCGCTGGACCACCTGCACGTCCGCCGCTGGACGCTCGCCACCCGGCCGCTGCTGATCGGCGTCGTTCACGGCCTGGCGGGCAGCGGGGCGCTCACCGCGCTGGTGCTGGCGCAGCTGCCGACGGTCGGCGCCCGGCTGGCGTACATCGGGCTGTTCGGCCTGGGCAGCGTGGTGGGGATGGCGCTGCTCACCGGGCTCTTCGGCTTGCCGTTGGGGCGGTTGCAGCGTGCGCCGCGGGTGCTCGCGGGCTGCCTCGGAGGCGTCGGGGTCCTTTCAGTGGGCGCGGGCGCCTGGTGGGGCGGGTGCGCTGTCGAACGGCTGCTCGGTTAGGCGATGAAGCGGGCCGTCGCCCTCGCCGCGGTGCTGCTCGCGGTCGCGCTGGTGGCCTGGTTCAGTGCGCGGGCGCGGCCCACGACCCCTCCGCGCGCGCTGCTCCCGTACCAGGGCCTGGCGGACGAGCTGCCCGGGGAGGAACGGCAGCGCTTTTCGAAGGTGCAGGCCCAGCTGCGGCTCAACGAACAGCAGCGCGGCGGGAAGGGCGCCTGGCCATCGGCGTTCCTCGACGGGCCTGACGTCGCCTGGAGCCTGATGGCCCATGGGCCGTACTTCATGTACCTCGGGGTGCCGGCCGACCCGGTGCGGCTGCGGTGGTTGGTGCTGGTCATCGAGCCCGAGCCGTCGGCGATCAAGGACCCGGTGCCTCCCGAGGACGAGGAGCACCACACCTTGAGCAACGGCACCGGGCTCCACGTGGGCGTCTGGACGGCGCCCAACAGCGGGCCCTTGCCCCAGGGGGTGCTCCCCTTTCCCGCCGCCGAGGGCTGGACCCAACGGCTTGGTTCCGGGCTCAAAAGCACCGAGTAATCCGGGTTATTTGGGGCGGCGCAAAAACCCTTGGCGTGGGGAAAGCCCGTGCTAGGAGCGCTCGCGAGGAGCCGCCCAAAAAATGCAGATTCGCGCCGACGAAATCAGCCGCATCATCCGCGACCAGATTCAGGATTACGGGAAGAAGGTCACCGTCGCCGAGACCGGCACAGTGCTCTCCGTCGGCGACGGCATCGCCCGCGTCTACGGCCTCGAGGGCTGCCAGTCGGGAGAGCTCGTCGAGTTCACCAACGGCGTCCGCGGCCTGGTGCTCAACCTCGAAGAGGACAACGTCGGCGTCGCGATCATGGGCGACTTCAAGGCGATTCGCGAAGGCGACACCGTCAAGCGCACCCAGCAGATTGCCTCGGTGCCGGTGGGCAAGGCGCTGCTCGGCCGGGTGGTGAACGCGCTCGGTGAGCCGGTGGACGGCAAGGGGCCGATCGTCGGCGCCACCCAGCAGCGCCTCGAGGTGAAGGCGCCCGGCATCGTCAAGCGCAAGTCGGTGCACGAGCCGATGCAGACCGGTATCAAGGCGCTCGACGCGCTGGTGCCCGTCGGCCGCGGCCAGCGCGAGCTGATCATCGGCGACCGCCAGACCGGCAAGACCGCGGTGGCGATCGACGCGATCATCAACCAGCGCGGGCAGAACATGTTCTGCGTCTACGTCGCGATCGGCCAGAAGCAGTCGACGGTGGCGCAGGTGGTGGACAAGCTCACCCGCCACAACGCGATGGAGTACACCATCGTCGTCGCCGCCAACGCCTCGGACCCGGCGCCGATGCAGTTCTTCGCGCCCTACACCGGCGTGACGATGGCGGAGTACTTCCGCGACAACAAGATGCACGCGCTGATCGTCTACGACGACCTGTCGAAGCAGGCCGTCGCCTACCGCCAGCTGTCGCTGCTGCTGCGCCGCCCGCCGGGCCGCGAGGCGTACCCGGGCGACGTCTTCTACATCCACTCCCGCCTGCTCGAGCGCGCGGCGAAGCTGTCGGACGAGGAGGGCGCGGGCAGCCTCACCGCGCTGCCGATCATCGAGACCCAGGCCGGCGACGTCTCGGCCTACATCCCGACCAACGTCATCTCGATCACCGACGGGCAGATCTTCCTCGAGACGGACCTGTTCTATTCAGGCGTCCGCCCGGCGATCAACGTCGGCCTCTCGGTGTCGCGCGTCGGCAGCGCCGCGCAGATCAAGGCGATGAAGCAGGTCGCCGGCTCGATGAAGCTGGAGATGGCGCAGTACCGCGAGCTGGCGGCGTTCGCCCAGTTCGGCTCCGACCTCGACAAGGCGACCCAGGACACCCTGGCGCGCGGCGCCCGGCTCACCGAGCTGCTCAAGCAGGGTCAGTACGAGCCGATGCCGGTGGCGAAGCAGGTGATGCAGATCTACACCGGCACCAACCGCGACGACCCGGGCCGGCGCGGCTGGCTGCGCGAGATTCCGGTCTCGGACGTGGTGCGCTACTCGAAGGAGTTCATCGCCTTCTGCGACGCCAAGTACCCGGCGATCGAGAAGCGCATCGAGGCGGACAAGAAGCTGCCCGAGGTGAACAAGGCCGCCTCCGACGCCGAGCTCAACAAGGCGATCACCGAGTTCAACGCCATCTTCCAGAAGACGCCGGGAGCCAAGCTCTAAGTGCGCGGCCTCGCGCTCACCGTCGCTGCCCTCGTCCTCGTCCTCGCCGGCTGCGCGCTGCGGCCGCGGTACGGCGAGTTCGTCACCCCCCAGACCGTGGGTCCTTCGGTCGCGCTACAGCTGGTGTCGGCCGACGTCCCGGTCGCCGGCGCGACGGTGGAGTTCGGCGAGTACCGCAACAAGGTCACCCTCACCACCGACGCCGAGGGAGGCTTCTCCCTCCCAGTGGACAAGAAGTACTTCGCCGACAACCCGATCCTCGTGGTCAACGCGCCCAAGGGCGTGGGCCGCACCCGGGTGGTCGCGCGCGAGCCGCTGCGGCTGCTGCCGGTTGCGCCGGCCGAAGTCGAAGGCTCCGACGCCGGCACCTCGACGTACTGAAGGAAGCTACTTCCCCTTCTTCTTCGACGGCGGCGTCTTGGCCGGTGGCGGCCCGCCCTTGAGCGCCACGTCGCAGTGGACGAAGCGCCCGTCGACGAAGGCGGCGACGAAGCGGCCGTTCGGGTGCCAGTACACGTGGCCCAGCTTCGAGTCTTCGTGCAGGCCCGAGGCGTAGCAGACCGTCTTCTTGCCCCCCGCCTCGTAGGCGTAGCCGGGGTGTTCGCCGTCGGTCACCAGCTCGGTCAGCGCCCGGGCGTTGGGGCCCTGCAGCGTCGGCTTGGGCAGCACCAGCGCCGCCTTCCACCCGTAGGGGGCGCGGTTGACGTCGGTGTAGCGGGCGCAGGAGAAGGGCGAGCCCGAGCGGTCGACGTCGTTGAGCTCCTTCGGCCAGCTCGGAGGGTTGCCCTCCTCGGTCGCGCAGAAGAAGAGCTCGGTCA
Source organism: Archangiaceae bacterium (assembly GCA_043776025.1). Lineage (GTDB taxonomy): Bacteria > Myxococcota > Myxococcia > Myxococcales > Myxococcaceae > JAYVRT01. The sequence goes on from JAYVRT010000222.1 coordinate 6,940, forward strand.
AGTCGTTGGGGCCGCTGACCTGTTGGTAGACGAAGTAGCTGCCGTCTTTCGACCAGCCGAAGAAGGTGTCGGTGTCGGCGAGGGCCGGCAGGCTGAGGAGGCACAGGGCCAGCGTGGAGGTGCGCGTCATCGGGATGAGCGGGAAGACGTAGCACAGCCCGGCGTTGTTCAAGGCGAAGGCTTCGGTGCTGGCACTGCCTCGACGCCCATCTTCGCCTCACGCTCGGCCTCGTCCGGGGTCCCGCCGACGGCCTCGATGCTCGTCTTCGGCATCTTCAGCACCACCGGGTTTGCGCCGACGACGTCTCGGTCGAACGCCTTTGCCGCGTCGCCGACCTTCGAGGGGGTCGTCTCCCTCAGCTGGCGGCGCACCCGGGCGATGACCGCCTGGACCACCTGCGGGTCCGGGTGGCGCTTGAGCGCCTCGA
>JAYVRT010000223.1:0-7363 GCA_043776025.1 Archangiaceae bacterium
CTCCGCGGGCGGGGGGCTGAAGGTCTTCACCGCCCGGACCGGGGGCCTGGCGTACTTCTACCGGCGCGCGATGACGCCCGCGGCGTTTCGGGCGCTCGCCGATGACGCCTCGCGCCAGCAGTCACTGCTCCGTGCCGCGGTCGTCGACCCGAGCCCGGCTGGCGTCGCGGCGGCGGACCCGGCGGCCGGGGGGATCGCGGAGCTGCTCGAGACGCCGGTGGAGATCAGCCGGTTTCGGGAGAATTCGTTGCAGGGCTCGGTGGTCGCGCCGGAGGCCGGCGTGTTGTTCCTCTCCATCCCCTTCGACGAAGGGTGGCGCTTGAAGGTCGACGGAGAACGCCGGGCGATCTCCCGCGTCAACGTCGGCTTCATCGGGACGGTGCTGTCGGCCGGGCCTCACACGTTCGAGCTTGAATACCGGACCCCGGGGCTGCTGCCCGGCGCGCTGTTGGCGCTCGGCGCCGCGCTGGCGCTCGCGGTGACGGCCCTCGTCCCTCGACGGCGCGCGCCCGTGCCGTCGTCTTGATCTTCGCCGGATGCCCAGCTACGGACGCCGCGCGATGACGACTGATGATTCCGGCGTGGCGGCGCAGCCCGGGCGCTTCGCGGGCGCGTTCTCCTGCCCCCTGTGCGGTGGCGCGGTAGACCGGGTCGTCGCCGAGGGCCGGGACTATTGGGTTGCAGGCGGTCAGTCGCCTGCGTTCCGGGTGATCCTCTGTGAGCGCTGCGAGGTCGCGGCGACCTTTCCAGCGCTCTCGGCGCAGGAGCTGGGCGGCTACTACCCCGAAGCGTACGAGCCCTACGGCGGGGGCCCGAGCCTGGGCCGGCTGCTCCGCCGTCAGAAATACCAGCAGGACCTGCGGGTGCTGCACGCTCGAACTGGAGCGCCTCGGGGCAGGCTGCTATTCGAGCTCGGCTGTGGCAACGGAGAGTTCCTCCACGTCGCCGCCGGGGCGGGCTGGCGTGCGAGCGGGGTCGAGCCCAGCGCCCACGGCCGCCGCTTCGCCCAGGAGCAGTTCGGGCTCCGAATCGCCGAGGGCAGCGGGGAGGACTTCGCCTTCACCGAGCCGGCGGACGTGATCTGCGCCCGGCACGTCTTGGAGCACCTCGTCGGCGTCAAGCCGTGGCTCGTGCGCGCCTTCGAGACCGGCCTGCGCCCGGGTGGGTGGCTGTTTCTGAAGATCCCCCGCCTCGACTCGTGGGAAGGCCGCGGCCTCGGAGGCTACTGGTCGGGCTACGACCTGCCGCGCCACCAGTATCACTTCAGCAAGACCGGCATCGTGCGCGTACTGCGGGAAGTCGGCTTCACCGACCTCGAGGTCGAGAGCGAAGCGATCCCCAGTGACCTCGTCCGGTCGATTGGGTTCTACGGCGCGCATGCCTCACCCGGTTGGCTGAAGAGCGCCGCCGCGGCGGTCTCGCGGTTGCCGGGGCCGGTGAAGCTGGTCGTCGGCCAGGCCGCGGCGATGGCGCTGTCGCCTCTGGGAGCGGGCCGGATGATCGTCCTCGCCCGCAAGCCGTCGCCTTGACACCCGGGGCGCCGCTGGCACAAGACCCCCGAATGGACGTCGCCTCCTACTGGGACGAACGGGCCCGCCAGTTCGCGGGACACGCGCCCCACAAGGCGGCGGTGTACATCGACTTTTCGCCGCTGACGCATCGGCTCTGGGCGTCGGTTCAGCGCGCCGCGGTCGGCCGGCACGTCGACCTGGCCAAGGGTTCCCGCGCGCTCGATCTTGGCTGTGGCACCGGCCGCTGGCTCGAGACCTTCGCACGGCGGGGCGTGCAGGGGTTCGGCTTCGACGTGGCGCCGACGATGCGCGAGCTCGCGCGCCAGGCCGTTGCCCCGTTTCCTTCCAGCTGCGTCGTCGATCGGCTGGATCAGGTTCCGGATCGCTCCCTCGACCTGGTGCTCTCGCTCAATGTTCTGCACGTGATTCACGACGCCGCCGATCTCGACGCGGCGATCGACGCCGCGGCGCTCAAGCTGCGTACCGGCGGGCGGTTCTGCATCATCGTCGACCAGCAGCCTGGCGCGTTCGTCGCGGGAAAGAGCCGCTCGGACTGGCAGCGCTTGATCGAGCCCCACGGCTTCCGGCTGGTTCGCGTCGGCGCAGCCGAGTACTCGCTGCCGCTGACCGCCTACCGCAAGGTGGTGATGGCCGCCCGGAGCCTGGTGAGGGGAAGCGACGATCACTACCGCCGCAGCCTCGAGGTCTACAACAAGGCGGGGGTGGCAATCCGGATCCACGAGGCGCTGGTCTCGGCGGCGACGCTGGTCGGGTTGCCGCTCGAGTGGCTCGCGGTGGGCCGAGGTTTCGTGCCGCCCGGCGCCTCGCTGTTGATCATGACCTTCGAGCGAAGGCCAGACGGCGCGGCGTGAGCACCGACGGGTCCATCGTCGACGGAAGTCCGATCGCTGAAGCTTCGTCGCGGCGGCGGCTGGGCATGTGGCTCCAGGCGGGGCTCACGGTCGCCGCGGTCTACTGGCTGGTGCGAACGCTGTCCTGGGCCGAGCTCACCGGCGCGTTGCGGCGGCTGCCCGCGCTGGTGCTGATCGCGGGAACGCTGGTCTACGGACTGGGCACGTTGGGCCGCGTGGCGCGGTTTCGAATGCTCGGGGCGGCGAAGGTTCGATTCGTCGACCTGGTCGCGATCACCTGGCTGCACAACCTCTACAACAACATCCTGCCCTTTCGGCTGGGCGAGGTCAGCTACCTGATTCTCGCCCAACGCATCGGCGCGATCGGGGCGGGCACCAGCGCCACCGCGGTCGTCGTCTCGCGCATCTGCGACGTGATGGGGCTGGCCGCGGTGTTGCTGATCTCGGTGATCGTCGCCGGCAGCCCGTTCGGGACCGCGGCCTCGAGCGCGGTCCTGGTAATCGGCCTCGCCGTCGTCGTCGCCGCGGGCGCGGCGCTGATCCTCGTTGGGGGCCGGATCCTCGGTGCGCTGGCGGCGCGAACCGACTCGGCGAGCCCCTGGGGGCTGCGACTGCGCGAGGCCGCCCAGTTGCTCCGCGACACCGGCGGCCTGCGTCTCCTCGGGCCGCTGCTGGCCTGGTCGGTGTTCATGGTGGCGCTGTCGAACCTCGTCAACGCGTGGACGCTGCAGGCGGTGGGGATCGGGCTGACCTACTGGCAGCTGAACCTGGCGATGTCCGCGTCATTCCTCGTCGCGGTGTTGCCGATTCAGCCCGTGGGTGGATGGGGGCTCTTCGAGAGCGCGGTGGTGCTGGGGCTGAAGCTCTACGGCTATGACTCGCAGACCGCGATGCTCGCCGGCGTCGCGCTCCACCTGGCGAACTACGTCTACTTCGTGCCTTTCGGGGTCGCTGGCTGGTTGCTGCTGTGGAGGCGCAAGTGATCTCGAAAAACCGGCCCTTCGTTGGCGTCGGAGAGCTCTGGGCTGCGCTCCGCGCGGGAACCGGTACGGTGGAGCGGTGGGAAGAGGCCTTCGCCGCGCGGGTGGGCGCGCCCCGCGCGCTGGCATTCCCCTACAATCGGGTGGGCCTGTACGCCGCCCTCGAGGCGCACGGCATCCGCGATCGGGAGGTGTTGCTCCCCGGCTACAGCTGCGTGGTGGTCGCGGTGGCGGTGATCGCCTCCGGCAACCGCCCGGTCTTCGTCGACATCGACCCGCGGACGTACGACTTCGACCTCGCGGACCTGAAGAGGAAGGTGTCGCCCCGGACCGCCGCCGTCGTCCCGACGTACATGTACGGCATTCCGAGCCAGACACGTGCGGTGCGCGAGGCGTGTGGCCCGGCGCTGGTTGTCGAGGACCTCGCCCTCGCGACGCCGGGCTTTGCGTACGTGCCGCCGGTGCTCGCGCACGCCGACGTCGGCATCTTCAGCATGGACCTCAACAAGATCACCACTGCCGTCAACGGGGCGATGGTGATCTCGAAGGACCTCGAGACGCACGAGCGGATGTTGGCCTGGCGCCGCAAGAACCTCACGCCGCCGGGAGAGAAGAAGCGGCTCGAGGTGGTGGCCGCGCTGACGATGTTCTCGACCGTCTTCGAACCGCGGGTCTATGGCGTGGTGAACGAGCTTCGCCGTAGGTCGGCGTTCGTTGCGGATCGGGTGCGGGCCTACTCGCTGGACACGATCGAGATGACCGGCGACTGGCGCCTGGAGGTGAGCGACGCGCAGGCGGCGGTCGGTCTGCGCCAGCTGGACTCGCTGGACGAAATCATCCGCGCCCGCAAGGCGAACGACGCGCTTTACGCCGAGCTGTTGGAAGGCGTGCCCGGCCTCACCCTTCCCGAGCGGGTGGAGTTTCCCTACTCGCACTACACGATCCGCGTCGAAGGCCGTGACCCGCGCGGGTTTCGCGAGCGGCTCTACGAGCTTGGCGTCGAGTGCGGGAGAACCCTCGATTACTGCCTGCCCGACATGGAGCTCTTCGCCAGCTGTCACCAGGCAGGCAGCTGCCCGGAGACGACGCGAGCGGCCGCCGAGGTCGTGAACCTTCCCAATTACCCGAGCCTGACGCCGACCCAGGTGCGATTCGTCGCGCGACAGGTGCGTGCTGTGCTCGGCGAGGGTCAGGCCACGGAGCGATCTGGCGGGCTGCCGAAGTTCTCTCGGGCCAGGCCGTAGTACTCAACGAGCCGCTTCGCCACGCTGTCCCAGGAGAAGCGTTCCACCACCCGCGCTCGGGCGGCATCGCCCAGCTTCCTGCGAAGGGAGGCGTCCTTGAGCAGCGTCGTCAGTGCCCGCGCGAGATCCTCGGCATCACCCAGCCGGGGAAACAAGCCGGTGTCGCCCAGCACTTCGCGGTTCACCGACGCGTCGAAGGCCACCGTCGGGAGCGCACAGGCCATGTAGTTGTAGAGCTTGCCGTTCGCCTCGGTGATCGCCAGCTTCGGCGAGACCGCGACGTCCCCGAGGCAGATGTAGCGGGGGGCCTGTGCGTAGTCGATGCGTCCGGTGAATCGGATCTTCGCGTCGGGAATGCCCAGCGCGCGGGCCTGCTCGCGGTACTTCTCGACATCGGGGTAGCCCATCACGAGGAACACCGTCTTTGGCAGCTCGCGCAGGATCCGCGGGGCCGCCTCGAGCAACAGGTCGACTCCCTGGTACTTGCTGAGCACGCCCAGGTAGACGACGACCTGATGATCCGCGGGGAGCTGGAGCTGGCTCCGTAGATCTTCAGTGGGCATGCCCGGCCGGAAGTCATCGACGTCCACGCCGTCCCACGTCATCCGGACGTGGCTGTCGGGTACGGAGAACTCGCGCTTGAGCTCCTCGATCAGCGAGGTCGCCTGGGTGACGACGACGTCCGGGAGGTTGTCGATCAGCCGCTCGGCGCGGTGGAGCACCCGGGTTTTGGCCGACCCTTCTTTCGCATAGCCGTGGGTCTGCAGCTCTCCGGTGAGACTTCCCTGTAGGTCGAACAGCAGCGGCACCCTGAGCAGCCGGCTCACCACCCAGCCAATCGCGCACCCCTCGTGGAGATGGCCGTGAATGACGTCGGGACGAAACTCACGCGCGGCGCGGAGCGAGGTGAGGAGCAACAGCGCGTCGAGGTAGAACTTGTGATTCGACGGGCCAGCCTCGAGCTTCTGGTACCAGGGAATCGCAAGGATCCGTCGGGTGCGGACGCCCGGCATGTCGCGGCCGATGTGATAGGTGCACAGCAGCACCTCGTGGCCAAGCTTCTGCAACGAGCGAATCTGCTCGTAGATCTGGGTGTGGCAGCCCCGGTCGGCGAAGAACGGGGTCGGCGCGATCATCAGTATCTTCAAGGCAGGGGCAGCGCCTCGATCACCGCTGCCGAGACGTAGTCGACGTCGGCCTCTGTCAGGTTGAGGTGCAGCGGCAGCGAGATCAGCTCTGCCTCGGCGCGCTCGGCGCTCGGGCAGGTCCCGAGACCTTCGGCGTACATCGGGTAACGGGTGTTTAGGGTGTAGTGCATTCCGACGTGCACGTTGCGCTCGCGCAGGGCGTCGATGAGCTTGTCGCGCTTCGGAGCGGCGACGCGGATCTGGTACAGGTGTCGCGACGGCACGCAGTCCTTCGGCACCGGAATACGCCCGATGTCGGCCGAGCGCTCGAAGGCTTGATCGTAACGGGCAGCGAGGTTCCGGCGGTACTCGTTGTCCCGATCGAGTGCGCGCAGTTGGACCAGCCCGATCGCCGCCATGATCGAGTTGCCGTGGGCCTTGAGGCCGACGTGATCCACCGAGTACTTCCACGCGTAGCGACCGCTCGTCGAACGCTGGAACGTCGACTTGTCGATGCCCAGCCACCCGTATTTGCGCATCTCGACGTCGTCCGCGGCGTCTCGCATGCAGATCATCCCACCGTCGGCAGTGGGGAGGTTCTTGACCGCGTGGTACGAATAGATCGCGCACTCGAGGCCCAGCTCGCAGCGGACGTGGCGACCCGCGATTCGGGTGCCTGACATGTGCGCGGCGTCGAGGATCAACAGAACGTTCTTCCTCTTGGCGAGCGCGATGACCTCGAGGAGGCGACCGGGGTTGCCTCCGATGCCGACGAAGATGATTGCCCGGGTCTTGGGCGTGATGCGGGCCTCGATCGATGCGGGGTCGAGGCACAGGTGCTCATCGACATCGGCGAACACCGGCTTGAGCCCCTCGTAGAGGATGGCGTGGTTCGTCGAAACGAAGGTCAGCGGCGTCGAGATGATCTCGTCGCCGTTGGCCCACCCGTGCTTGTCTTTGAGGTACTTCATCGCAAGGTGGAGACCTGCCGTGGCTGAGGCAAGGAAGTACGCGTTCGGCTCGCCGGTGTACTTCCGCCACGCGTCCTCAAACTCGTCAGTCTTAAACCCCATGCCCGTCCAACCGGCCTCGAGGCACAGCCGGATTTCCGCAAGGCACTCTTCAACCTGGTACTTGGGTTGCAGAACGGTGATCGGCTTCTTCATGGGGCCGCTCGTACTACGCGCAGCCGAGGCCCGTCTAGAAAGCCTATCGTCCCGGCCCGAGTGGTCCACGGGACGGTAGCGGCGCGCTGCGGAGCCGTGACAAAAGCGCTCTGACCCGATGACGAAGAAACCCGCGCCAGCGCTCGGCTCAACCCCCCACGGCAATGGGCTCGGCCCAGCGGAGCTCTCTGCGATGTCGTTCGAGGGCAAGCCGTCGCCGCAGGCGCTCGCGGCGATGATCGCCGCCGAGCGCTCGGCGCTGCTCCGGGCCAGGGAGTCCGCGGGCGAGTTCAGCCAGGAGGGAGAAGCCCACCAGGCGACGCTGCGGTTCCTGATCGAGCAGGCGCAGGAGAGCTGGCCCGGCCACCACCGGGCGCTCGCTCCGCTCGAGGTGGCGCAGGACCTCGCGGACATCTTCCACTTCGACGTGCCGGCCTCGAGCCGCGGTGCGCTGGCGCAGGCG
>JAYVRT010000224.1:0-7349 GCA_043776025.1 Archangiaceae bacterium
GCATCAGCGGAGATGTGCGCGGGTTCCTCGACGCCCGCTTCGCCGAGGTCGCCGACTTCCTGCGAAACACCTGATGGCGGACAAGGTGAGCGCCCCTGACGACACTGGGCACCAGAAGCGCTGGGTGATCCCACTTCGGTGCCTCTAAGCTCGACCCTCGCATGATGCTCCCGCTGCTCCTGCTCACCCTCGGCTCCGCGCCCCTCGACGTGCGGGTGCTGGAGCGCGACCGCCTCACCGAGGTGATGCTCGAGGCCGAGGCCTTCAGCTGCGACGGAAAGAAGCTGCCCAACCACGCACTGCAGGTCGTCCCCAACGACCGCCGGCTGCGCGCCGGAGAGCTCGCTTGCGAGGTGGTGATCGCCGAGGGCGAGGTGAAGCTCTCCGCGGGAGACTTGAAGCGCCGTTTCGCCGGGCGGGTCAAGGTCACCAACGAGGCCGAGGTGCTCCGACTGATCAACTCCGTCGACGTCGAGGACTACCTGCCCAGCGTCGTCGAGCCTGAGGCCTCGGGCAGCCCCGCTGCGGCGCTCGAGGCCCAGGCGGTCGTCTCCCGCACCTTCGCGCTCGCCAGCCGCGGCCGCCACAGCGGCAACGGCTTCGACCTGTGCGATCTCTCGCACTGCCAGCTGTACCGCGGGCAGCTCGGGGAGTCCGACGCCTCGCGCGCCGCGGTGAAAAAGACCATCAACCAGGTGCTGCTCGTCGGCGGGGTGGTGCTGCGGCCCGCCTTCTTCCACTCCGCCTGCGGCGGCGGCACCAGCAAGGCGATCGACGTCTTCGGCGAAGAGGGCGCCGGCGGCGGCATCTCCGACACCGTGAAGGACGGCCCGCTGTGCAAGGACGCCTCTGACTTCGCCTGGCAGTGGAGCGTCCCGCGCATCGAGCTCGCCGTCGCCCTTGGGTCCAGCCCCCAGGGAGACATCTCCGCCTTTGAGATCCTCCGCCGCGACGCCTCTGGCCGGGTGCTGCAGCTGAAGTCCTTCGGAAAGCGCTACTCCGGGGTCGAGTTCGCCAGTCACGTCGGCCGGGTCTTCGGCTGGCAGGTCTTCCGTTCCCTCAAGGTGTCGATGGACCAGGTCGAAGGGATGCTCCACTTCAAGGGCCAGGGCCTCGGCCATGGCGTTGGGCTGTGTCAGATCGGCGCCCGCGCGATGGCGGCCAGGGGCGCGGACGCCAAGGGCATCCTCGGAAAGTACTTCCCCGACTGCCAGATTCGCTCGTTCTGAGACGCGAATGCATCGCCGCTTTACCCTGTGTTGGTGCAGGCACGCGCGTGCACCTCAAGTGCACAACTGCTCTGCCTGAACACACCCGGCTGATCCGTTTGTGACCAATCGTAGGGACCCTGCCCACTTATCTGGGCGGCATCACCCTTGCTCATAGCGCTCAGTGGATCACCTCTTCTCGAGGAAGCGACCATGCGAGCCTCCACCTTCGTTGCCCTCACCGCCGTCCTGACCGCCCACGCGGCGTTCGCCCAGACCGGCGAAGAGCTCGACAAGCGAGAGCGGTGCGCGGTGCGGCTCTCCATCGCCCTCACCGGCAAGGCGCCCGACGTCAACCTGCTCACCTCGGTCGACCCCCAGGCCCAGGCCGACGCGCTGATCGACACCGTCGACTTCGTCGAGCGCTTCGCCCGCTTCACCAACACCAGCTTCAACCGCAACCCGGGCGCCACCTCGGAAGAGGACGCGCCCTACTACGTCGCCTGGGAAGTCCTCTCGCAGCGCAAGCAGTGGAAGGACCTCTTCATCGGCCAGTACCGGGTGGAGAAGAACGCCTCGGAGGCGATCGTCGTCGTCAACGACCCCAACGGCCTGGGCTACCTGCGCAGCCCGGCCTGGCTGCGCCGCTACGCCGGCAACGAGCCGAACGGCGTCAAGCTCTCCACCGCCTACCGCATCTTCAACAACGTCATCGGGCTGAAGCTGGTCCCGAGCACCAACGCTCCCTCGGTCGACATCACCGCCACCGGCCGCCAGGCCTCGGGCTGCCGCGCGTGCCACTTCGACGGCATCTTCGCGCTCGACACCGCCGCCAGCGTGCTCACCAAGCGGGTCGGCACCGGCGCGACGATGACCTTCACCCCCCCGACCGTCACCGGCCCAGTGACGATGCTCGGCGGCATTCAGGTGCAGGACGACAAGAGCCTGGTCACCGCGCTCGTCAACAGCGAGTCGTTCAACTTCCGCACCTGCCGGATGGCCTTCCAGTTCCTCTACGGCCGCGGCGAGAACCAGTGCGAAGGGCCGGTGTTCGATCGCTGCATGAAGGAGTTCCGCACCAAGGGGACCCTGCAGAGCGCTGTCGCCTCCGTCGCCAAAGACCCGAGCTTCTGCCAGTGAGGACCATCGCCATGAACGCGCGCACTCTCGTCCCCCTCGTCCTCACCGCCGCCTTCGCCGCCGCCTGCGGAGACGCCGCCAACATCGACGTGGTGATGGGGAAGAAGCCGGTCGCCCCCGCCGACATCCCGGTGGAGCCGCCGGCGGTGGTGCCGGATCCGACCAACCCCGCCACGTGCAACAACGGCTACACCTACGAGGGCTTCGGCGGGCTGCGCCTCGAGGTCGGCCGCGATGACGAGGCCGTCGGCTTCGACCGCGATCGCGTCAAGCCGCTGACCGCGCTCACCGGGGAGTACGCCCGCGTCCTCGGCACCACCCCCGCCCTCCTGGCGACGCTGTCCAACACCTTCGGCAACACCCCGCCGCGCTGGTACATCGAGCCCCAGGCGAACGCCGTCTCGCTCTTCTCCTCGATGCGCGTGGCCTTCGTCGGCTGCCTCAACATCACCAACACCGCCGACTTCGACGCCGTCCCCGATGCGACGAACGCCCGCGCCAAGTGCGCCGACTTCGCCCACCGCTTCTGGAGCCGCACGGCCGACACCGAAGAGCTGGACTCCTGCGTCGAGCTCGTCACCACCAAGACCACCGAAGAGACCCAGGCGCGCCGCAAGTGGGCGTATGCCTGCGCCTCGGTCCTCTCGTCCGCCAGCTTCCTCTCCTACTGATTCGACGCCTCGGAGCCACCATGAGCAACTTCACTCGCCGCTCGCTGTTCAAGGGTGCCGCTGGCCTGGCTGGAATGGCGGCGATGTCCCGCCTCACCCCCGCCTTCGCCGCGCCGGGCGACAAGACGACCCTGCTCTGCATCTTCCTCGAGGGCGGCTACAACTCGCTCTTCAGCAGCGCCGACAGCTTCGTCGCCGGCGGAGAGTTCGGCGCCAGCGGCTCGACGGCGAAGATGCTCGGCAACGGCCTGGCGGTGGACAACGCGACCTTCGGGACGATGCCCCAGTACGCGCTCGACCACATGTCGTCGGTCGGCATCCGCCACGGGCTCACCGCCCACGAAGCGGCCCAGCCCCAGTTGATGGTGAACGGCGCCCGCAGCTTCCCGCTGATGCTCGCGAGGGAAATTGCCGGCGACGCGGCGATCAAGGCGGCGGTGGTCGGCAGCAACATGCCCGCCGGCACCCACCCGGCCGAGGGCGACGTCTCGCTGCAGGGCATCACCGACATGAAGGCCACCGTGGTCGCCCTCGGCGGCAGCGTCGGCGACCCGACCGTGCCCAATCGCAACATCGCCACCGAGGCGATGGTCGGCTCGGGCGCGATGAGCAAGAAGCGGATCCTCCGCAGCCCGAAGAGTCTGGTGACGGTGAAGAACGGCTTCACCACCGGCGTCGACACCCTGCGCCACTCCGGGCTGGTGCTCGACTACGCGGCGCTCACCAGCGCGTACGGCATCGGCGCCACCACCACCGGCGTCACCAACTTCCGCACCCAGATGGTCGCGGCGGACCTGATGGTGCAGGCCGGCGCCAACGTCGTCATCGCGGTCGATGGCGGCTGGGACACCCACGGCGACACCGACGGGATGAACGTCCGCACGATGATGACCCAGCGGATCCTCCCGCCGCTCAACACCTTCCTCCAGCGCAACCTGAACCAGCCTGGGAAGAACGTGATGGTGGCGATCTTCGGCGACTTCGCCCGCAGCCTCCCCGGCAGCGATCACCAGGGCAACCTCACCGCAACCGTCATCGGGCAGAACGTGAAGAACGGCACCACTGGCAAGGTCGCCGCCAACGTCAGCCTCCCGGCTGGCACCCCGTCGATTCGGGAGTTCTGGGCTTACCTCGCGGCGGCCGCGAAGGCTCCGAGTGAGCTCTTCGGCGCGAATCCGCACACCAGCATCTTGCTGTAAGGCTGAGCCGACTTCGACGACACCCGGGTCGAGTGAGCTGCCGGGTTTGGCTTACAGTCGAACCATGACCCGGGTGGCGGTGCTGTTGCTGTTGATCTCGTCGCCGGCGCTCGCCCGCACCACCGGCATCGTCTCCAGCGAGTGCCGCGGTTGCCACGGCGGCAGCAACACCACCGTCATCTCCACCCAGCCGCTCGTCTTTGCTCCGTCGCAGACCATCACCGTCACCGTCTCCATCGCCGGCTGCGGAGGGTTCGGTGGCCTATACCTGCGCGCCAACACCGGCACGCTCGGCGTGATCGCCGGGCAGAACACGCGCATCGTCGACGGAGAGATCGTCCACAGCAGCCCCAAGGCGGCCGTGAACGCGCTTGTCACCTTCGACGTGCATTGGACCGCGCCGACCGTCGCCGGAGCGGTGGAGTTCGAGGCGTTCACCGTCAGCGCCAACGGCAACGGCTCCAACAGCGGTGACGGCTCGGGCATGGCGACCCGCGCGTACGTCTTTGGCTGCGCAGGGACGACCTACTTCCGCGACATCGACGGCGATGGCATCGGCGCGACGGCGAGCGGCACCACCCTCAACTGCGCGGCCCCCGCCGGCTACTCGATGTTCAACAACGACTGCGATGACAGCAACCCGCTCGTGCGCCCCGGCGGCCTCGAGGCGTGCAACGGCAAGGATGACAACTGCAACGGGCAGATCGACGAGGGGCTCACTTCGGTCATGACCTGGCCCGACCAGGACAACGACGGCTACGGCGCTGCCAACGGCACCGCCGCGATGGGGTGCCCTGGTGGAAATCGCGCGCCGAACAACCTCGACTGCAACGACATCGACCCGGCCCTGCATCCGGGGGCGACGGAGATCTGCAACTTTCGCGATGACAACTGCAACGGGCAATACGACGAGGGAGTGACCGCCAAGTGCGGCGTCGGCTGGTGCCTGCGGTCGGGCACCTCCTGTGACCCGTCGAGCTGCACCCCGGCGACGCCGTTGGTCGAGCGGTGCAATCGGATCGACGACGACTGCAACGGCATCATCGACGATGGCGACCTGTGCCCCGGCGGGCAGGTTTGTAAGTTCGGCGAGTGCATCAGCGACATGGTGCTCCCCGCCGACGCCGGCGCCGCGGATTCGGGCACGCCGCCAGCTCCCGACGGGGGCGTCATCGACGCCGGGACCACTCCCGTGCCGGACGGTGGGACGACCCAGCCCCAGAAGGGCTCGTGCGCCGCTGCGCCGGGTCTGCTGCCGTTGGCCGCCTGCTGGTTGTTGCTGCGCCGACGTCTGCGCGCTGCCGGTTAGAGGCGGCTCGAGCGGTCGGCGCCTGCGATTGGATCGGACGGCCCGGACGCTGGCTACCGGGTGCACGGGCTCAGAAGCGGGGGGCAGTGCGGACCGGTGCGAGTCGAACCCGAGGTCGGGGCAGCGCGCGGCTCGGCCGCTCGCCAACGCCAGGCCCGGCCTCGTTCTGAAGCGGACCGTTCCGGAGCCGCCGCAAGCGACGACTTGAGCCAACTGATGAAGTGATGAGCCCAGCCCCCGAGAGGTTCACGCGGGCTTTGTTCCTGTCATTCAATAGAGGGTAATAATGCCTCCCTTTGAAAAACGGGTACAAAGACTGAGAGCGGTCCGCCCGGTGGAACGGCCTTCGTGGCTCCGGGGCCGGCGAAGAACGAGACGCCGCAATCACGTCGTCCTCTGGGTCGAAGATCAGCTGCGGTCGCTCGAGTTCTACGAGAACGTCGTCGGACTCACGGGCGTGCGCACGGCCGAGTTCAGGGCACAGCAGGTCCCGTTTCCCAGCGTGCGGGTGTCAGCCGGAGCCCCTAAGCGCTCTTGTCGAAGTCGACCTTCAGCTGATCGATCTTCACCGCCATCTGCGTGTCGCGGCTGGTGACCCCGTCCAGGTCATAGGTGAGCAGCGCGATGGCGACGCGGTGGTAGTGAAGGCTGATGTCGGGGTGGTGGTTGTCCTTCTCGGCGATGGCAGCGACCTCGTTCACGAAGCGCAGGCTCTCCTTGAACGTGGGGAAGTTGTACGTCCGGCGCAGCTCGCCCCGCTCGGAGTGCCACCCATGATGCGCCGCCAGGAACGCGGCGATCTCCGCTTCGTTGAGGCGATCGCTCACCGGACAAGTTTACGCGATCTTCGCGGCGACCCGCAGGATCGAACCCGCATCCGTGCCGTCCGGCCCCAGGGGCAGCGCCGCGAGCAGCCGGCCGGCGACGTCGGCCACGCTCTGACCGCCGAGGATCGCCAGCGGAGAGAGGTTCTCGGTGAGCGCCGCCGCCAGCTGCTGATTGCCCAGCGCCTTGAGCGTGGAGATCAACTCCGGGTGAAGCGCGCCCATCTGCTCCTTGAACGCCGCGACCTTCGCCGCCAGCTCCGTCTGCGCCACCCTCGCCCTCCGCTCCGCCGCCGCGTTCTCCGCCGAGCTGGTGACCTCGAGCGCCTCGGCCTGTTGCTGCGCGCGCCCGACCAACTCCAGCCGCGACGCCTCGTTCTTCGCCTCCACCCGCGCCTGCGTCAGCGCCCGCCGCGCCGCCTCGAGCGCCAGCTCCTCGCCGAAGGACTGCGCCTGGGTGAGGTAGATACCCCGGTTGACCGCCTCGGTCGCCTGGGCGTCGAGCAGCCGCAGCTCTTCGCGCTTGCGGCCGACCTCGGAGACGATCGCGTCCCGCTGCGCTCCTTCGAGCAGCGCCTGCACCGCCTCGTCGAGGATTCGCACCTCGAGCACCTCGACGTCGTAGACGAGCATCCCGTTCTCCTCGAACTCGCGCCCGGTCCGCTTCTCCGCCGTCTTCGCGCCGAGGATGGTGGTGCGAATCAGCTCGGCGCTGGCGGCGTGGAACCGCTCCACCGGGACGTTGCGCACCGCCGCGCGCACCCGCGAGCCGAGGTGGTCGCACAGCAGCGCGACGTAGTCGTTGACGTTGAACCAACGCGCGTCGTCGACGCCGGTCTTGCTGGTGAAGCTGACCCGGTACGACAGCCGCACCTCGAGCTCGACGTGGTCCGCGGTGCGAACCCGCAGCAGGTCCGAGACCTTGTTTCCATCGACGAGCAGGAAACAGGTCGAAAGCCGCGCCGCGTCCGACTTCGGAGTGCCGGTCGACAGCCGCA
>JAYVRT010000225.1:0-7347 GCA_043776025.1 Archangiaceae bacterium
CCAAGGGCCAGCACGTCGAGGTCACCACCTTCCGCTCCGAGGGCGCGTACCTCGACGGCCGGCGCCCTTCCGAGGTGTCGTTTCACACCGACATCGAGGCCGACCTCTCGCGGCGCGACTTCACCATGAACGCGATCGCGCTCGATCCGTTCACCAAGCGGCTGGTGGATCCTTTCGGGGGCCAGGCCGACTTGAAGCACCGGTTGGTTCGGTGCGTGGGTAAGGCGCTCGACCGCTTCACCGAAGACGGGCTGCGCTGCCTGCGCGCGATCCGCTTCGCCACCGTCCTCGACTTCACCCTTGATCCCGACACCGAGGCGGCGATCGCTCCCACGGTGGCAATCTTCAAGCAGGTCGCGATGGAGCGCGTCCGCGACGAGCTGCTGAAGTTGATGCTCTCGCCGAACGCGGTGCGCGGCCTGACGTTGCTGAAGTCCACCGGCCTGCTCGGGGCGTTTCTCCCCGAGGCGCTCGGGGCGAACTTCTCCGCCGTCGTCGACGCCCCCGTCGAGGTCGAGGCCCGCGTCGCGGTGCTCCTCGCCGCCGTCCCCAGCCCCCGGCCGGTGATTGACCGGCTGAAGCTGCCGACCCGCTCGCTGGACCGGATCGTCAGCCTGATCGCCCACCAGCAGCCTCCGCCGGACTCAGCGTCCGAAAAACAGCTGCGCCTTTGGGTGCGGGAGATCGGGGCCGAGGGGGACTCGGTTGCCCAGCAACTCGGCGTCTGCGGCGCGCTTGGGCACCCGGTCGCGGCGATCGGCCCGAGGCTCGAGAAGGTCCGTCGCGATCCGCTGGTGCCCCGCCAGCTCGCCCTCAACGGGGCGGCGATCATGTCCGCCCTGGGCGTCACCCCAGGGCCGGTGGTGGGCGAGGCGACCCGCTTCCTGATGGACCTCGTGCTCGAGGATCCCTCGAAAAACACGGAAGAATCCCTTCGCGCTGCGCTGGTGAGTTTTCGACCCTGAAGTTCCCCACACGTTTTCCAACAGGGGCCCACTTTGGTGCCTGAAAATCCCCCTACCCGGCTTGCGCTCTCAACACCCAACCTGTGGAAAACCGGCATATAGACAGCAATAACAGGTGCTTGGCAATCAACAGGGCGCCCATCTGTTCTGTTGAGCATTCTGCTACAGCACGTGTGCTGATGTAGGACACCTGTGGAAAAGGTTTCAGGAAATGAGGATCGTAAGGGTCCCAGGCCAACCGATGCGAGTCGTAATTGCCATGAGCGGAGGGGTCGACTCCTCTGCCGCCGCCGCGCTGCTGAAGGAGCAGGGGCACGAAGTGCTGGGCATCACCCTGCGGGTGTGGAGCTACGAGTCGCGGGCCCAGTGCGGCAGCTGCTGCAGCCCCGAGGACATCGACGACGCGCGGGCGGTGGCGGACAAGCTCCAGATCCCCTTCTACGTCGCCAACGTCGAGGAGCTCTTCAAGGAGCGGGTGGTCCACCCCTTCGTCCAGCAGTACCTCGGCGGCCGGACCCCGATCCCGTGCGTCGCCTGCAACCAGGACGTGAAGTTCGGCTTTCTCTTGAAGCGGGCGCGGGCGCTGGGCGCCAAGCTCGCCACTGGGCACTACGCCCAGATCCGCCAGCGAGACGACGGCCGCTACCGGCTCGAGCGCGGCGCCGACGACGCGAAGGACCAGTCGTACTTCCTCTTCACCCTGGGTCAGGACGAGCTGAAGGACCTGGTCTTCCCGGTCGGCGGAATGAGCAAGGCCGAGGTCCGCGCCGTCGCCGAGCGCGCCGGCCTTCTGACCTCGCAAAAGCCGGAAAGCATGGAGATCTGCTTCGTGCCCGACAACGACTACGCCGGGTTCGTCGAGAAGATCGCCGGCCCGCAGCCCAGAGGGCAGATCGTCGATCGCGAGGGCAGGGTGCTCGGCGTTCACGACGGCATCCACCACTTCACCATCGGCCAGCGCAAAGGTTTGAAGGTGAGCTCGGCCGAGCCGCTCTACGTGCAGCAGCTCGACGCGGGCAAGCAGCAGGTGGTGGTCGGCCCCGTGGGCGAGGCGGAGCGGCAGCGGTTTCACCTGCTGCGTCCACACTGGGTCGAAGGCGCCGCGCCAGTCGGCCGGGCCTTGACGGTGAAGATCCGCCACCGCCACCTGGGCACCGCCGCCCGTCTGGCGCAGGAAGAGCACGGGCGCCTCGCGGTCGAGCTCGACCTGCCGGCACGCGCCGTCACTCCGGGTCAGGCGGCGGTCTTCTACGAAGGGACCCAGGTCCTCGGCGGTGGGTGGATCGCGTGATGCGCGCGTTCGCGGCGCTGATGCTGCTGTGGGCGGGCTGCGCGAAGAAGGACGACTCCCCGGTGTGCGGGCTGCACTCCGCCGCGGCGCCGGTGATCACCCAGTCGAACAAGAAGGAACGCCACCTCAGCGTCGGGGCGAAGCTGTCGCCGTCGAACCACTTCCACGCTACCGGCGAGGCGTTGATCGAGTGCTTTGGCGGAGCGTTGCGCCGGCTGAAGAAGGGCGACGACTTCGACGTCGGTGAGCTGATCGAGGCGAAGATCGAATCGACCAACGTCCCCCGGGTGCGGCTGGTCGAAGGGAAGCTCGTCCCCGTCGAGTCGATGCGCCGGACGGTGATTGCCCGGTACAGCGACAACCACTTCACCCCCGAGAGCGCGCTGCAGCCCAACGAGCCGACCACCGACGACTACCTGGTGGCGTTCTTCACCCCCAACGGGTTCGCGAAGATGAAGCCGCCCGATCTCGAGGGGCCGAAGAAGCTCGCGCCGCCGCCGATGCGACCGAAGGTGCCGTTCGTTCACGCCGGGGATCTCGGCGAGGGTCCGTACCTGCTCACCGTCGATGACGAGGTGGCGTTCGCGGAGACCGACGACCTGGCGACCGCGGTGCTCCTCGAAGACAAGACCTACTCGCTGGGCCGCGCGGTGCGGCTGATTCTCCCCAGGTCGGCCGAGGCGACGCTCGATCTCGGCGGCGGCCGGACGGTGAAGCTCGAAGGGCCGATCGACCTCGCGCTGCGCTGAAGTTGACGGTCTGCAACATCGCGGTACCGTCGCGCACATCAGACGACAGCTTCACAAGGGCCAACCACACGATGCGCGACGTTCACCGGATGAAAGAGAAGTACGAGGTCTCCCTCGACAACCGCCAGATCATCAGCCTCACCATCGGTGGCCTGGTGATGGTCGGCGCGGTGTTCGTCCTTGGCGTGGTGGTGGGGAAGAAGCTCGCGGTCGAGGATCAGGCGGCCGCTCCGAAGGATCTGCTGGCGGCGCTCGACCGCCGCGCCGCCGGTGTCCCCGAACCGGTGCAGAAGGACGCGTCGCTGACCTTCCAGGACGAGCTGACGAAGAAGCCGCCGCTGCCGATCGTCGAGGCCAGGCCAATCGAGCCGCCCCGGCCCGCCGAGGCAGTCAAGCCGCCGGAGCCGCCGAAAGTGGAGCTGGCGAAGGCCGAACCGGTGAAGCCGCCCGAGCCGTCAAAGCTCTCCGAGCCGAAGCCGGTCGAGGTGAAGGCCGAGGCGACCCCAGTCAAGATCAACCAGGACGCGGGAGCCTTGCGCGACGCGATCGCCCGCGCGCAGAAGCCCGCGCCTGCCGAGACCTCTCCCGACGGGGCCTTCACCCTTCAGCTGTCGGCGTACCAGGATCGCGCCGAGGCCGATCGCTTCGCGGCCGGCCTGCGCGACAAGGGCTACGCGCCGTTCATCGTCGAGGCGAACGTGCCGGGGAAGGGCGTCTGGTTCCGGGTGCGGATGGGGCGGTTCCCGTCGCGCGACGCCGCCGGGCGGTACCTGGCTGACTTCAAACGCGAGACGTCGATCGACGCGATCGTCACCGGCGCGAACTGATTACTCGCAGCCCTCTTCGACGAACTGGCACTTCGGGCAGGAGAACGCCATCCGCGGGACGCCGGTGAAGAGGTCCTTGCCGAGGCAGGCGCCGCCCAGCGAGGCGAAGTTCGCCACCGCCTCGGACGACGAGAGGACGACGTACTCGCCCAGGCCAGGGACGATCTGCTGGCAGTCGGCGCGGGTGGTGACGCTGAACATCGTCCCGCTGGGCAGCCCGGGGCAGCTCGAGGCCGCGATCGTCATCGTGCAGTGTGGCCCGCTCGTGCACGCCTTCGCCGAGCAGGTGCGGCTGCCGGCGTCGCCGCCGCCACACAACAGGCAGTAGCCGCCGTCGTTCTTCGGTACCGACGGATCGGTGACGGTGCAGATCCGGCCGCCGGGGCACTCGGTGAGACAGGCGCCGCTGACGCAGCTGGGGTTGGCCACCGCGCCCGGCAGCCCGCAGAAGAAGCCGCCGCCGTCGACGCGGCGGCAGTCGAGATCGCTGACGCACCCGCCGTCGGTGAAGCGCCCGCCGTCCCGGCCTCCGTCCGCGGTGCCCGCGTCCTTGTGCACCGGATGCGGGCGCACCTCGGTGACCGGCGTGAAGCAGCCCGTCAACGCGAGCGCCGCCCAGATCGCCGGCCGCCGCGCGAGCAACCTCAGCTCTCGGAGTTGGGGTTCTTCGTCCACTTGTCGACGTTGCCGTCGCCGTCGAGATCCTCGCCGACGCGGTCCACCTGGTCGCCTTCCCAGTACTCCCAGTAGTCGACCCGGCCGTCGCCGTTGGTGTCGCGCTCTTTGCGGACCAGCTTGCCCTTCTCGTAGAACTTCCACAGCGAAGGCTTGCCGGATGACGAGAGGTCGGACTCCTTGCGGACGATGACGCCCTTCTCGTAGTAGTTGATCTGATCGACCTTGCCGTCGAAGTCGAGGTCGAGCGACTCCTTCACGATCTGCTCTTTCTCATCGTAGACGCGCGAGACGTCGACCTTGCCGTCCCAGTTGAGGTCGAGCTCCTTGCGGGACAGGCGGTCGAAGTCCTTACCCTCGGGGGTCTTCGCGGGAACGGTGTAGGCCCAGACGTCGGGGCGCTTGTCGCCGTTGAGGTCGTACTCGGTGACCTTCTCGTTGCCCTGGGTCTTCTGGTGGATCTGCTCTCCACCCTTGTCGGTGCTGTCATCGGTGGCCTTGCCGTCGCTCTTCTTCGCGTCTTTGGTCGATGAGCAGGCCACCAGCCCTGCGCAAAGAAGAACCCCGATCCGTCTCATTTTTTGACCTCCGTGACACCCGACATACCGTCACATACGTCCATGGCGCGCAAGAAGATCAGCACCACCATCTACATCACGCCTGAACAGAACGAACGGCTCAAGGAGCTGAACGCGAAGACCAAGGTGCCCGTCGCGGAGTACATCCGCCAGGGCATCGACCTGGTGCTCGAGAAGTACAAGGCGATGCTCTCCGGCCAGTCGACGTTCGAAGACCTGTAGAACCGGTGCCGTGCCCGCAAAGAAAAAAGGGCAGATCCTCGAGAGAGAATCTGCCCTTCACGCCTTCAAAGTTCGCCCTGCTCTAGGCGCGGACTTCGGCCGGCTTCGGCTCTTCGACCGCGGGGGCGGTCTTCCAGGGCGAGGTCTCGAGCGTCAGGTTGAGGACCTCGTCCATCCGGGTGACGAAGAAGAACTCCATGTCCTTCTTGGCCTGCTCGGGGACGTCGACCATGTCCTTGCGGCAGCGCTCGGGGAGCACGATCCGCTTGATGCCGGCCCGGTGGGCCGCGAGGAGCTTCTCCTTGATGCCCCCGACCGGCAGCACCAGGCCTCGCAGCGTGGCCTCGCCCGTCATCGCGGTGTCGCTGCGGACCCGGATTCCGGTCATCAGAGAGGTCAGCGCGGTGAGGATGGTCACGCCCGCGCTCGGACCGTCCTTGGGAATCGAGCCCGCGGGGAAGTGGAGGTGGATGTCCGTCTTCTCGAGGAACAAGGGGTTGAGCCCCAGCCGCTCGGCGTTGGCGCGCAGGTAGGAGAGGGCCGCCTGGGCCGATTCCTTCATCACGTCACCCAGCTGCCCGGTGAGGGTGAGGCCACCCTTGCCCTGCATCTTGGTGCACTCGATGAAGAGCAGATCTCCACCGGCGGCCGTCCAGGCCAGCCCGGTGGCGACGCCCGGGGTCTCAGTGCGCTCGGCGACTTCCGAGTAGTACCGCTCCGGCCCGAGGATCTCGACCACCCGCTCCGGGGTGAGGGTCTGCTTGTCGGTCTTGCCCGAGGCGAAGTCGACCGCCACCGCCCGGCACAGGTCTGCGATCCGCCGCTCGAGTGAACGAACGCCGGCCTCCCGGGTGTACGCAGACAGCAGCAGCTGCAGCGCCTTGTCCTCGATGGTGAGCTGATCGGTCGCCGCCAGCCCATGCTCTTTGAGCTGCTTCGGGATCAGGTGGGTGCGGGCGATCATCTCCTTCTCGTCGAAGGTGTAGCCGGACAGCTCGATGATCTCCATGCGGTCCCGCAGCGGGCCAGGAATCGGCTCGAGCTGGTTCGCAGTGGCGATGAAGAGCACCTTCGACAGGTCGAAGGCCACGTCGAGGTAGTGGTCGGCGAAGCTGTTGTTCTGCTCCGGGTCGAGGACCTCGAGCAGCGCCGACGAAGGATCACCGCGAAAATCCGCGCCGAGCTTGTCGATCTCGTCGAGCATCATCACCGGGTTCCGGGTGCCTGCCTTCTTCATCGACTGGATGAAGCGGCCGGGCAGGGCGCCGACGTAGGTGCGCCGGTGGCCGCGGATCTCGGCCTCGTCCCGCACTCCGCCGAGGGCGACCCGGACGAACTTCCGGCCGGTGGCACGCGCCACGGACTCGCCGAGTGAGGTCTTCCCCACCCCGGGAGGCCCGACCAACGCCAAGATGAGTCCGCTCCCCCGCCGAGAATCTGGCGCGGGCGCGCCGGCGCCCCTGTCAGCAGAGTTGGTGTCGTGGTCGTCGAACCCGCGCTCGGCGCGCAGCTTGCGCACCGCGAGGTATTCGACGATGCGGTCCTTGACGTCGCCGAGACCGGTGTGGTCCGCATCGAGCACGTCGCGCGCGACCCGAACGTCGAGAGTCTCGTCCGAGCGCACCCCCCACGGGAGATCCAGCACCGTGTCGAGCCACGTCCGGATCCAACCGTGTTCGGGATTCTGTTGACCCGTCCGCTCCAGCCGGTCGACTTCGCGGGTCACGGCCTCGCGCACTGCGTCGGAGAACGTCGCTTCTGACACGCGGCGGCGGTAGTCCTCGATACCGTCATCGTCATCGTCGTCGCCGAGTTCCTTGCGGATGGCTTGCAGCTGCTGACGCAGGATGAACTCGCGCTGGTGGCGCTCCATGCCGTCGGAGACCTCGTGACGGATGCGCTCGTGAAGTTCGTGTTCGGCCAGCAGGTCACGGGCCAGCGTCAGCGCGAGTTCGACGCGCCGTTCCGGGTCCGTCACTTCCAGGAGCTCGAGCTTGCGCTCGCTCGGGAGATCGCTCCATGAACCGAAGCCATCCGCCA
>JAYVRT010000226.1:0-7344 GCA_043776025.1 Archangiaceae bacterium
CTCGAGGGGGCCCAGGCGGGCCTCTCGTGGTCGACGATCCTCAACCGGCGCGAAGGGTATCGCCGGGCGTTCGCCGGCTTCGACGCGGAGGCGGTGGCGCGCTTCACGCCGCGACGGGTGGCGAAGCTCTTGACCGACCCCGGGATCATTCGCAACCGCCTCAAGGTCGAGTGCGCCGTCTCGAACGCGCGGGCGTTCCTCGAACTTCGCGACGAGCGCGGCGGCTTCGACGACTTCATCTGGAGCTTCGTCGGCGGCCGGCCGATTGTGAACCGCTGGAAGACGTCGCGTCAGGTCCCCGCCACATCTCGGGAATCGGACGCGCTCTCAAAGGAGCTCAAGCGGCGCGGGTTCAAGTTCGTCGGGTCGACGATCATCTACGCGAACATGCAGGCGTGTGGCCTGGTGAACGATCACCTCACGGGCTGCTCGCGGTGGCGCCAAGTCCAGGAACAGATCGCCTGAGCTGGCCGCGAGAGGAATGGCAAGGCCGTTGCGAGGTTCACGAAGCCTCGATGTCGAGCACTTCGCGAACCTTGCCTGCCAGCAGCTCGGGGGTGATTGGCTTTTGAAGAAAGGCAGCTCCGTCATCGGTCACGCCGCGATTGACGACCACGTCGCCGGTGTAACCCGACATGAACAGCACCCGCATCTGCGGCCGTGCGCCGAGGAGGCGGTCGGCAAGTTCCCGGCCATTCATCCCAGGCATCACGACATCGGTGAGCAACAGATCGATCTTGTCTCCGTGCTTTTCACTGATCACGATCGCCTCGGTGCCACTCTTGGCATCAAACACCCGGTAGCCGTTTCTAACGAGGATCGCGCGAACCAGGTTGCGAACCTGCTCCTCATCCTCGACGAGCAGAATGGTTTCCGTCCCACGCCTCGGCGGCGCAGGCGAAGCGTTCGGGGCGCGAGCTCCAGGCGCCTCGAGCGCCTGCGGGAAGTAGACCTTGAACGTGGTCCCCTTGCCGAGCTCACTGTCGACCCAGATCGTGCCTCCGCTCTGCCGGACAATGCCGTAGACGGTGGCCAGCCCGAGGCCGGTGCCTTTGCCCACCTCCTTGGTCGTGAAGAAGGGCTCGAAGATCCGCGATGCAGGCCCGGCCCGACGACGTGCGCCGAAAGATTCAAGGCAGATTCAGGAGGCGCGGCTAAAGTCGGGGAATCGGAGTACGCCACTGCTCGCACGCCACCCCAACTCTCGACCTCAGGCGCGCCGATGACAGCGGGCGGCGGCGCCAACCTACGGGCGACGGAGCCGGTGCTCATCCTCGACGATGAGGACACTGTCCGCCGGTTCCTGGGGCAAGTCGTGGAGATGATCGGAGGAACGCCCTACCTGGCAGCCTCGAGCACCGAGGCGAAGAAGCTCGTCGGTGAACGGACCTTCGTCTGCGCTTTGATCGACAAGAACCTGGGGGCCGACAACGGGCTCGAGTTTCTCTCCTGGCTTCGAGCCCAGCAGCCCGAATGCGATGCGGTGATCATCACCGGCTACGGCAACCTGCAGAGCGCCGTCGAGGCCCTCCGCCTGGGCGCGGTCGACTTTCTGCAGAAGCCGTTCGAGCTCGAGAGCCTCAGCCGCCGCCTCAAACTGCTCGTCGAGCGCCAGCGGATGTTGAAGGAACGCACCGTGCTTCAAGCCCGGCTGATGCAGTCTGATCGTCTCTCGGCCCTCGGCATCCTCGCCGCGGGAGTGGTGCACGAGATCAACAACCCGCTCACCTACGTGTTGTCGAACCTGGACTACCTTCAGGAGGAGCTTCAGGCCCTCGCTGGCCAAGACACCGCCCAGGCCGCTGCGCTGCGCGAGTTCGAGGCGATCGTGCGGGAGATTCAACAAGGAACCGCGCAGATGGCGTCCGTGGTCAGGAACATCAAGACCTTCGCCCGGCACGAGGTGGTTCAGCGCCAGCGCGTGGATCTGCGCGCAGTCCTCAACGGCACGATCACCATGAGCACGGTGCTGATCCGGCAGCGGGCGCGGGTGACCCTCGACTTCGTCGCCGCGCCCGATGTCCTCGGCTTTCCGCCTCAGCTGGCGCAGGTGTTCTTGAATCTGCTCGTCAACGCCTCCCACGCCATCCCTGAGGGCGTCGCCAGTGAGAATGAGATCCGGGTCCGGCTCGCCACCGCGCCCAGTGGCGAGGCGTTGATTGAGATCTCGGACACCGGCTCGGGAATGGGGCCCGAGACTCTCGCGAGGCTCTTCGAGCCGTTCTTCACCACCAAGCCTGCCGGGGTGGGCACCGGAATCGGGCTCACCATCTGCCGCGACATCGTCGCCGACCACGGCGGGCGAATCGAAGTCGAGAGCGCGATCGGAAAAGGCTCGACCTTCAGGGTGCTGCTCCCCTCCCTTGCCCCAGTTGTGGTCGACCCGGTGCCCACGACCCTCCCCGCACCCGGCACAAGGCGAGGAAAGATCCTGATCATCGACGATGATCCCGACATCGTGACCTCGCTGCAACGGCTGCTCAGCCGTGAGCACGACGTCAGCGGCGAGACCGCCGGGCGCGCGGTGCTCGCGCGTTTGAAGGGCGGCGACCGGTTCGAGCTGATCATCTGCGACTTGATGATGCCTGAGATGACGGGGCATCAGCTCTACGGCCAGATCCGACAGCTCGACCCGGCGCAGGCGCAGCGGATGCTCTTCATGACCGCGGGAGTGCTCTCCGACGTCGCCGGGACATTCGCGGACCAGATGATCGATCGCTTGCTTCCCAAGCCGTACGACATTCAGGCGCTGCGCGCCCGGATCCGGGTGCTGCTCCAGAGCTGACTTCGGGCGCCAGGCCTCAGCCGCACTCCCCGGGAGTGGTGCAGAGGTCGGCCGGCGCGCGCGCTTCGCACCAGATCCGCAGCCCGTCGATGGTGCCGATGAGCACGTCACCGTTGGGGCTGTTCTCACCGAGGTGAAGTCCGTTGGTGTTGCCAGTGTTGAGGTTCGGGTTGGATGCCGGAGTGGTGGCGACCTGGACGCCATCGACGAAGCCTCGCGCCCCCGCGCCGTCCATGATGCAGGCGACGTGGTGCCACGCACCCAGGCCGATCACTGCGGAGGCGTTGGTGGCCACTGCCGTCGCGCACCGCAGGTCACCACCCGGGCCGACGAACAACCCGTACTGGCCGTCGTTGTCGATGATGCCGTAGCGCGCACCGGCTGCGGGAAAGGCATCGAGACGAACCCAGGCCTCAAGGGTCAACGCAGTCGTGCAATCGAGGCTGGGGTGATCGCGGACGGTAATCGCCGCCGCGCCGGGGTGATAGCCCAGGCCACGCGTTCCAGCATCGAAGGCGCCGTCGACCCGGGTGCCGTTGTTTCCGTACTGCGAGCCGTCGGTGAGCACACCCTCGAGTTGGTAGCAGGCAACCAGCGTCGCCTTCGACGCATCACAGAACGGAGCGCAGCGCCCTGCCCCGTCGCACTGGCCGCCATCGCAGAACGTCCGCGGAGGGCTGGGGGTGACTCCGCAGACACCCGCGTCGCAGCCCGAGGCGACGTAGCAGACCGCGAGCGGCCCGATCTGCCCGGAGTTGGACGCCAGTGGGCCGGTCGTCAGCGGATTCCCATCGTTGATGTCGGTGCCGGTGGCGCTGCCCGCCAAATTGATCGTCCCCGCGGCACCGGCGGCGTAGACCCAGCTGAAGGTCACCCCACCGTCAGCCAACAGGACCGCGTTCATAGGGACCGGACCCGACACCAGCGACGCGTTGCCAACCACGCCCAGCGCAGAGGGAGTCACGCCCACCGCGGTGGCTTCACCCCGGTTCTGCACTTGCATCGTGGCGGTGAACTGAGTCGATGGGCTGACGTTGGCAGGAAGCGCGAGGGTCCCAGTCAGCTTCGCCGGACGCTCGACGATGATGCTCGACGAAGTCGCGGAAGCGGAGACCACCGGACTCGAGTCCAGGGCGTCGACGCCAGCAGGGCTGGCTCGGAAGCTCAGGGTCCCCGCGTCGCCGGCCAGGTGGCCATAGGCGAATGACGCCGAAGCTCCACCGGCGATCGTCTGGGTCGAGGGGATTGGACCTCCGGTCGAAGTTCCGGTCGACGTCCCCACCAATGAGATGGGCCCCGGGCTCACCGAGTTCGCCGCCGAGTCGCCGCCGTTGGTGACGGTCAGCGACCACCCGAAGCCCTGCCCGACGTTGACCCGCATCGGAGTCGAGAAACCCGTCGTCAAGGCTGCGGGGCGTTGGACCAACACGTTCGCTGTCGCCAGGGCCGAGGCGATCGCAGCCATCGCGACATCCGTGCCAGAAGCCGAGCTCGAGAAGGCGAGCGGGCCCAGGGCGCTCGCGGTGTAGGTCCAGGTGAACGCCTGCGCCGCGAGCGGGGCCAACTGCGTCACCGACCCTGGGGCCGGGCCGCTGACAAGGCTCGCCCCGCCCGCACCGCTGAGCGCAGGCATCGCCGGCATCACTGCCAGTGCCGCGGTCTGGCCCGGGTTGGTGACGGTCAGCATCAAAGAAATCGGACTGCCCATGTTCACCACCGCCGGGCTGGCGACCAGGATGGCCGTCAGTGCGCCCGGGCCGTCGATCGCGAGCGCGAACGACGACGGCGCCGCGGCGATCGCGCTGCCCGAGTTCTCGTCGAGCCCCACCGCCCCGACGGTAAAGGAGACCGCGCCCGGACCCACCGCGTCGTATTGCCACTGAAAGCTGACCGGCGTGGCTCCCACCGCCGATGGCGCCGGCGCCGAAACCTGGGTGACCGCGCCCGGGCCGGAGATGGCAACGCTGGGAGTCACTGCCTGCGCCCTCGCTGTGCCGAAGTTCGTCGCCTGGGCGGTGAGCGTGAGGCGCTGGCCGACGACGAGGCGCGCGGAGCTGCCGGTCAATGCGATCGCCAGCTTCGCCGGCTCGACCACCGTCACGCTCGTCGAGGCGGGGTTGATCGCGACTGGCGCCGAAGTCTGGCTGTCCGTCCCTTGCCCGCTCAAGTGAAAGGTCACCACTCCGCTCGCGCGGGTGTCGAAGCTGAAAGGAAAGGACTGCGTCGCGAGGGGCAGCAGCCCGCGAGCCAACGGCGCGCTCTTCTGGTCGACCAGTCCCGTGGGAAGGGCGGAGGCCTCCGGCAAGAGCTGAAGCACCGGAGCATCCCCTTGATTGGTGACCTCGAGCAGCAGCGCGATCGGCTGCCCGACGCTGTAAATCGACCGGTCCGCCACCACCGTCGTCCCCAGCACCGGGGGAGAGATGACGCCAATCGAAGCCGTGCTCAATGGGCCCACCGCGACCACCTCGCGCGAGAAGGCGTCGACGCCGCGCGCACTCGCCGTGAGCACGACCGCGCCGATGGTCATCGTCACGTAGGTCAGCTGGTACCGCTGTGACGCACCGGGCGCGAGCACCGGGGGGCCCGCGGTCACGCCCACCAGGCTCACCTGCGCCTTGCCGGTGGGCGGCCCCGGAACCACCAACAGGCCCTCGACGGCCGTGTCTCCGGTGTTGGTCACCTGCAGCTGCACTGCGATCGCCGAACCGACGCGGACCGCGAGGACCGGGGTCGAGATCTCGGCGGCCAGCACTGCACCCTGCCGCTTGCGCACCTCGAAGCCATCGGCGAGCGAGGTCTCCCGCCCGTAGGGATCCGCCACCCGCACCGTCTGCTTGCCCACTGGCATACCGGCCGGCACCCGCGCGCGGAGGTTCTTCGAGTCCAACCACGCGACGTCGGTGAGCTCGGCGTCGCCGACGAAGACGCCAAAGTCCGGGTTGGCGGAAATGTCACCCGCGGTGGAGCCGAAGCGAAGGCCGGCCCGGGGCGTAAACGCCTCACCGGTGAGGAGGATGATCGTCTCGTCTGTATTCAGCCCCGACGCGGGAAGGACCTGATCCAGCCGCGGCGGTGTGGCCGGCTTGCCCCCGCACCTGCACCCGGGGAGCGCCACGAGCAGAGCGAGCAGGATCCACGACTCAGACCGGAGTTCACCGCAGATCAAAGCGGTACCCCACGCTGAGCCCAGCCGTGAACAGCGAACCGCGAAGGTTATTGCCCTTCGCATCGCCCATCCAACCCAGCCCGAGCTCGGCGAAGAGCGCTCCTGCTCCTACCGAATACCCCAAGCTGACCGCCAGCCGCACCGCTGGGACCAGGGCGGTCTCCCTGACCGGTTGTTGGTCTTGAAGCGCGAGCGTCGAGCTGAGGATCGCGACCCCTCCCTGGGCGGTGACCCGCGCCGGGAGCACACCTGCGAACGTGCTGCGCCATGAGCCCGAGGCGAGCAGCGGGACGCCGTGAACCTGAACGCTGGCGGCGGTCCCCGTCAGGGTCCCGGAGGCGATCGCGTTGGCGCGGGGGAGGAAGAAATAGCCGGCGTCGAGTCCCGCTCCGAGGTGTGCGGTGGCCCAGGCCATCAGCTCCCCCGAAACGAGGAGCGCGTTGGCGTTGCCGAAGTTGGTGAGGAAACCGATCTGCGGCGCGAGGGTGAGCCGCGCCGAGGCGGGCGTCAGCTGCACCGACAGCTGGGTCTTCACCTCACCGGACGAGATGGCGAGCTCGGTGTTGCCGGCGGTCATCGACCGGGGGCCGCGGTATTCGTACCGGATGCTCTTCGTTCCGTCTTGAGGAAGCGCAGAGAGCTCGCCGACCGGCGCGGTTGCATTCACCGCTGCCGCCGCCACGTTCCCAAACGCGTCGAGCACGGCGACCTCCAGCTGCGCCCTCTCGACGCCGTCCCCGACGAGGCGGAGCCGTTCGGGCAATACCCGGAGCGTCTTCGCCGGGCCGGGCTGAACCGACACGGTCGCCTCGGCGGCGGGAGCCCCCGCGATGGCGGCGCGAATCACCACCGAGGTCGCACCGCCGAAGTGGTCGGGGATCAACGCAGTGCCCCGCCACACGCCTTCGCCGGCCCCCTCGGCCCGGCCCACCACCCCCAGCGAGGTCGATAGATCCGGAACTCCCCCGGCTGGGTTGCCTTTGGCGTCGAAGCTGCGAACGCTGATCTTCACCTCACCGCCCCGCCCCGCGACCAACTGCGTCGGCTCGACTGCGAGCGTCAGCCGGGCGGGCCGGCCTGCCAGCAGCTTCAATCGCGCCACGGCGGTTTCGCTCGGAGCGTCGGCGGGCCACACCGTCAGCTCTGCCTCTCCGGGTTCTCCGGCGGGAATCGTCCACTGCGCGACGTAGACTCCCGGCGCCTCGGGCTCGAAGGGGGTCAACGAACCGTGCGTCGCTCGAGAACTCGGGAAGAGGCCGGCCTTCGGCGCCCCCTCCTCGGTGATGGCATACAGGCGCACCGCGACGGTCTGCGGCCGATCCGCATCGACGCCGACGCGTTCGAGCACCAGGTGCGTCAGGGCCACCCGCGGCAACCCAAGGTCGAGGAG
>JAYVRT010000227.1:0-2259 GCA_043776025.1 Archangiaceae bacterium
GCGACAAGGCGGTCGGCGAGCCGTACCGGCTTCCTCACCTGACCGAGCCGGGGTACTCGACGGTGCGGCACCAGTTCACCGTCGACGCGACGGTGCACGCAGTGGTGGAGAACGCGCTCGATGTGCCGCACACCGCGTTTCTCCACGGGGGGCTGTTTCGCACCGCGGAGAAGAGGAACGAGATCGAGGTGGTGGTGCGGCGCTTCGCCACCCACGCCGAGGCGGAGTACCTCGGGGAGCCGCGGCCGTCGGGGCTGGCGGGGAAGCTGCTCGCGCCCGGCGGCGGCGTGGTGCAGCACTTCGACCGGTTCCTGCTTCCGTCGATTTCGCAGGTCGAGTACCGGCTGGGCCCCAACAGCCACCTGGTGACGACCTCGTTGATGACGCCGGTCTCCGACTTCGTCACCCGGGTCTTCGCGGTGGTGACGTTTCGTCTGCCGCTGCCGGCGTGGCTGGTGAAGCCGTTTCTCACCCCGGTGGGGCTGAAGATTTTCGCCCAGGACGCGGTGGTGCTGAAGAAGCAGACCGAGGCGATTCAGCGCTTCGGCGGCGAGCGGTACACCAGCACCGAGCTCGACGTCCTCGGGCATGAGGTCTGGCGGCTGCTCAAGCAGGCCGCCTCGGGAGAGGCGCCTCCGGCGGGAGTCCAGGAGCACCGGGTGAAGATGCGGACGTAAGGACACCGCGCCTTCTCCTCAGTCGGTCTCGACGACCTCGTGGACCTCGGTGGTCCACCCTTCGGGCGGCTTTGGCGAGAAGTCGTCGGCGGGCACGCCGGCGTTGAGCTCGATGGTGCTCAGCCGGGTCGTCAGCTGCAGCTTCCCGTCGAGCGTCTGCGAGGTCACCCTCGGCACGCACAGCTTCAGGGCGGCGTCGCACAGCTCCTCCTCGACGGTGAGCTCGCTGCGCTGAGCGCTGTTCTGCGTCCGCCGGCCGAGGAAGTCGCCGGTCGGCCACCGCAGCAGATAGGTGAGGGTCAGCTGTGGCCCGAGCTCGACGGTGAGCTCCACCGCCTCCGGGCCGTGGGGGTGCTTCACCCTCACTGCCTTCACCCCTTTGCCCGGCATCAGCGGCGTGCGGAACCCCTCGTTGACGAAGGGCGCGAAGGTGGTGGTGAGGAACATCGCCGCCTTGTCGGCGGGAAGCTTCATCGGAAACGTCGAGAACCGCTTCTGCATCGGCTCGAGCCGGGCCAGCTGGGCGCCGTCCCAGACCCACTCCAGCTGCGCCGGATGAAGCACCAGCCCCCGCATCTTGTTCGGGGCGCGAAAGAAGAACGCGTGGCTCGCGACCGCGTCGGCTTCCTTCGATTCTCCCGCCAGGTGGTAGCTGCTCAACCGTCGCTGCCGCTCGGCCAACGTCTGCCGCACCTGCGAGAGCAGCGCCGCGCCCGTCGGGTCGTCCTTCGCGGGACATCCGAGCGCCAACAGGAGCAAGAAAACGGGCCCGCTGCATCGAAGCAACGGGCCCGCGTGTCGAAGCATTCTCAGGAGCGTGGGCTACTTGACGGCGATGCCCATCGCGGTGGCCGTCGGGAAGCTCAGGAGGTTGCCGAAGAGCGCGAAGATGCCGTGGCGCGGGTTGGTCGAGGCGCCCTTGAGGTCGACCTTGGTGGCGCCCATCGCCTTTGCTTCCGAGACCAGCAGCTTGTTCACCGCGACGTCGAGGTCGGCGGTGACGATGTCGACGAGGTAGAAGATGGCGGAGATCCCGATCGCGCTCGCCTGGATGACGGCGACGGCCTCTCCGCCGCTGGCGACGATTTCGCTCGACGACACAGTCGCCGATTCGACCGACGTGCAGCCAACGAGGGCGGCGGAGGCAACGGCAGCGAGAAGCGTTTTCTTCATGATTTCGGGAGCTCCATTGTGACTTCGGTTGAACGGCGTGTAATCGAAGGGCATCAATGCGGCGCGAACAATTATGAACCCGGTGTTTGATGTCAACGACGCTGTAGGGAGCCCACCCGCGTGAGAAGAGCCTGGCTGCACCTCGTCCTCTTCTTCGCCACCGTGGGGACGACCTTCGGCTCGTTCTATTTCTCGCTCGGAGACGGCGTCGGGCTGACCAGCGAGCGCATGGTGAGCGCGGCGCTCTTTTCCTTCAGCGTGATGCTGATCCTCGGCTCACACGAGATGGGCCACTACCTGATGGCGCGTCACCACGGGGTCGACTCCAGCCTCCCCTACTTCATTCCGCTGCCGCTCGGCTTCGGCACGATGGGCGCGGTGATTCGGCTTCGGGGGCAGATCCCCAACC
>JAYVRT010000228.1:0-7337 GCA_043776025.1 Archangiaceae bacterium
TCGATCGCCTGCCCGATGTCGCTGATCGGCCGCCCGGGCCGCACCGCCGCGATGCCCTTCATCAGACACTCCTTCGTCACCTTCACCAGCCGCCGGCTCTCGTCGTCGACTTCACCGACGAAGAAGGTGGCGTTGCAGTCGCCGTGCATCCCCTCGAGGAAGATGGTGACGTCGAGGTTGACGATGTCCCCGTCGAGCAGCACCCGGCTGTCGGGGATGCCGTGGCAGATCACCTCGTTCACCGAAGTGCAGACACTCTTGGGGAAGCCGCGATAGTTGAGGGGGCTGGGGTAGCCGCCTTCCTTGATCGTCAGCGCGTGCACCAACTCGTCGAGCGAGTCGGTGGTGATCCCCGGCTTCACCGCCGCGCCCGCCGCCTTGAGGATTCGCGCCGCCGCCTTGCATGCCGCCCGCAGCCGCGCCAGCTCTTCAGCGGTGCGCACGTCGCGACCGCTGCCCCGGTTGGGGACGCCTGTCGCCGCGTAGTCGGGCCGGGGAATCGTCAACGGCACGTCGCGCATCGGGCTCACGCGGCCTGGCTTGACCCGCGTCGCCTCGAGCTTCGAGCGTTCCTCGCGCAGGAACACCGAGTCGGCTTCCTTGTGGCACTTCTTGTACTTGCTGCCGCTGTTGCACCAGCAGGGATCGTTGGGACGCGGCAAGACCGCGGGTGGGCGGCCGACGACGGAGTTCGGAGCGGTCTGGTTCACGACACCGGCCCTCTTAGCAGCAGCCGCTCGGTTCGTTCGAGCACCGACAACATCCGTCGACGGTCGATGCGGCCCTCGGTGGCCTCGTTGACCCCCAGCGCCTGCTCCGTCAGGTAGCGACTCAAGAACAACAGCAGGCTCTTGCACCCGTTGGGGAGCCCCGCTGCCAACCAACGCTCGTTGCGGACGTAGTCGTCGAAGGCGTCGAACTCGCGGTCGAGATCCCACCGGGCCAGGCGGAAGGCCTCGACGAACATCGCCTTCTCGGGCCGCACCGGGTGGGCCTGCAGCAGGCTCAGGGTCGCCGGGTCCGCGTCTTCCACGTCCAACGGCCAGGCCTGCAACGACTCAGCGAAGAGCTTCGCCACCTCTCCAACGAGGTGGTCGATGACCGGAATCGGTTTGCTCTCGAGCAGGCGCTCCCAGCGAGAAGGCATCGGCCCTCGAATAACAGCGCTACTTGAGCGGCACCAGCCGTCTTGGGCTCAGCTCCTCGGGGATTGGATCCCCGTGGCCGGCCGCGAGCTCGCGGCGCACCACTTGATAGACGGTGCGGCGGGTGACGAACTCCCGGTGCGAGACGTCGCTGACCTCGATGTTTCGGAGGTTGGGGTGGCCGTTGTCCTCGAGGATGCAGGCGGGAAACGGGTTCACCTTGTCCGCCTTGCTGTAGATGCTGGCGAACCGGACCTCGCGGGGAAAGGCGCCAATCTTCAGCCGCCGGATGAACGGGGACATCGGGGTCATCTGCCAGATGCTCTTGCTCACCAGCCCGTGGCTCAGCAGGCCGAAGTACGCCGACGGTGAGCCGTTGTGCGGCGTGCCGAGGGTGATCAGGTTCTTCACCCGGCGGTCACCCCCGAGCCGCTTGACGTAGTACCGGCCGATCAGCCCGCCCATCGAGTGGCCGATGACGCTCAAGGGCCCCATGTTCGGGTAGCGGGTGTAGAGGCGCTCGACCTTCTCCCGCACCTTCTCGGCGCACTCGTCGATGCCGCGGGTGTTGAAGGCGTCGAAGAGCCCACCGAGGTTGACGCTCCAGACGCAGTACGAATCGCGGCGCAGCCGGCGCTCGAGCACTTCGAAGGTGCGGCGCGTCGCCATGAAGCCGTAGAGCAGCAGCACCGGCCGCGGGCAGTTTCCAAAGTCGGTGCGGCGAACGACGTCGTTCCCGCGGCGATCGAAGTCGAAGTAGCCGCGCAGGTAGGCGGCCATTCGCTTCACTTTCCGGTACTGCCCTACCAGCGGATTCATGCGCTCTTTTCGGAGGCGGCCCTGCCCCAAGGATAAGCGGCTTTCGGGCGCGGCCAAATGTGGGCGGGTGTCATCTGCGTGGATTAATCAGCCGCCATGGCACTCACCGACCCCCGCACCCTCGCCCCCAGCTTCCCGGTGCTGAAGCTGTTCATCGACGGCGAGTTCGTTGACCCCGAGGGCGGAGCGACGTTCCCCGTGTCCAACCCGGCGACGGGTCAGAAGCTCTGCGACGCGCCGGCCGCGAGCGCGCGCGACGTGGACCTGGCGGTGAAGGCGGCCCGCAAGGCGTTCGACCATGGCCCCTGGCCCCGCCAATCGCCCTCTTCCCGGGCGCGCACCCTGAGGAAGTTCGCCGACCTGATCTGGCAGCGGCGGGAGGCGCTCGGCCTGCTCGAGTCGCTCAACAACGGGAAGACCTTCACCGACGCGGTCCGCGGCGACGTCGGCCCGGCGGCGACGACCATCGGCTACTACGCCGACCTCGGGACGCGGCTGGAGGGGGAAGTGCTGCCGGTCTCCGGGCCGTTTCACACCAGCGTGATCCGCGAGCCGGTGGGGGTGGTGGGCGCGATCGTCCCCTGGAACTACCCCAGCTCGCTCGCGGCCTGGAAGCTTGGGCCGGCGCTGGCGACGGGCTGCACCGTGGTGCTCAAGCCGTCGGAGCTGACGCCCCTGACCGCGCTCAAGTTCGCCGAGCTGTCGAAGGAAGCGGGCTTGCCGCCGGGCGTGCTCAACGTCATCCCCGGCTACGGCGACCCCACGGGAGAGGCGATTGCCCGCCACCGGGGGGTGGACAAGATCAGCTTCACCGGCTCGATCCGCACTGCGCGGCGGCTGCTCCACGCCTCGGCGGATACGAACCTGAAGCGGCTGTCGCTGGAGCTCGGCGGCAAGAGCGCCCAGGTGGTGCTGCCCGACGCCGACTTCGACGCCGCGCTCGACGGCTGCTTCTGGGGAATCTTCGGCAACAAGGGCGAGGTGTGTAACGCCGGCTCCCGGGTGCTGGTGCACGCCGAGCTCTACGACCGCTTCGTCGCGGCGCTGGTCGAGCGCGCGAAGCAGCTGAAGGTCGGCGATCCGCTCGACCCGGCGACCCAGATGGGCTCCCAGGTGTCGCTGCGGCAGCTGGAGCAGATCCTCGGGTACGTCGAGGCCGGCAAGGCCGAGGGCGCGAAGCTCCTGTGCGGCGGCGCGCGTGACACCCACGGCGACAACGCGAAGGGCTGCTTCATGCAGCCGACGGTCTTCGGCGAGGTGAAGCCGGCGATGAAGATCGCGCAGGAAGAGATCTTCGGCCCGGTGCTCTGCTGCCTGAAGTTTCAGAGCGAGGCGGAGGCGATCGACCTCGCCAACGGCACGCACTACGGCCTGGCGGCCTCGGTCTGGACCCGGGACGCCGCGAAGGCGCACGCGCTGGGAACCCAGCTCAAGGCCGGGGTCGTCTGGCTCAACTGCTACAACGAGTTCGACGACGCGGCGCCGTTCGGCGGCGTCAAGGAATCGGGCTGGGGGCGGGATCTCTCGCCCCACGCCCTCGACCAGTACACCCAGCTCAAGACGGTGTGGATGAAGCTGCCGGGCTGACTCAGCGGCCCGTCGCGTTCCCTACTGGCAGTACCCGGTGGCGAGGTTACAGCTCCCGTTCGTGCCGCAGTCCGCGTTGGTGGTGCATGCGGGCAGACACGACCCCTTGCCGGTGCCGTCGTCGTAGCAGACGTAACCCGAGCGGCAGTTGCTCTGGCCAGCGCCGGGCCCGGTGCAGATCGCCAGGCAGAACTTCGCGGTGCCGCTGTCGATGCAGCTGCTGCCCAGAGGGCAGGCGTCGGTGGCGCAGTTCTTCGAGCAGTAGCCCCCGGGCCAGGCGGTGACGCAGACGCCGTTGTTGGGACACATGTTGGTGCAGGCGATGCCGATGGTGGTGCTGTTGTCGTTGACTGGCTTGTGCGGCACGACGGGGAAGTCGATTTGCGTCAGCGCCTGGCCGGCGATCACCTCGACCTGCTTCGGGCTGTCGTTCGTCGGGTAGAAGCCGAACGGCTCGGCGTCCTCGAACATGTTGTTGCCGTTCTCGTCGATCAACCCGACGACGTAGTACTTCCCCGGCGGCGCATCGATTGAGTAGGCGTAGCCGCTCTCTGGCGTCGCGCTCGCCTCGCCCGCGACCTTCCAGGCGCCGGCGCCGTTCTGGTACGCGAGCCCGACCGAGGCCGGCTTTCCCGTCGCGCCGCCGACCTTGATCTTCACGTTGACGTTGAGGTTGCCGCCGTTGCTGGTGAGGTCGACCTCGGCCACGTGGGTCCCGTCGGTGAGGCCGGTGAGGTTGGCGGTGACGTCGAGGCCACCACTCTGACCGGCAGCGAGCGTCAGCCCCGCGCCCTTGGGAAACGAGAGCGCCGCGGCGTCGGCTCCGGTGAGGGTCGCGTTCACCGTCAGCGGCTGAGCGCCGAGGTTCGAGATCCCCAGCGTCACCGTCGGGGCCAGCCGGGAGAACTGCAACTCGGTGGTGCCGCAAGAGAGCTTCGCGGGCCCGGTGGGCGGAGTGCCCTTGGCCGCGAGCACCGCCGCCTGGGCATTGACCATGCCCGCGCCGCAGCCCTCGTTGCACTTGCTCGCCGCGCTCGCGGTGGTGACGAGGAACTGCTTCGCCTGCGCCGAGGTCACCGTGCCGTTGACCGACTTCATCAGCGCGACGATGCCGGTGACGTGCGGCGTCGCCATGCTCGTGCCCTGGTTGAAATAAAAGATCGGCATGTTGTCCTTGTCCCGGTAGGTGCTCAGCACTCCGTCCGGGTAGGTGTCGCCGTTGGCGTCCTCGGAGACCTCGCCGCCGGGGGCCATCACCGTGACCGCCGCTCCAAAGTTGGAGTAGCTCGCGCGCGTTCCCGAGAACCGGGTCGCTCCGACGCAGATCACGCCCTGCTGGATGCAGGGGATGGTGCGCTGGGCGTCCTCGTTGCTGTTGCCGGCGGCGATGACGAAGACCGCGCCCCGGTTGTTCCCCTGGTCGATCGCGTCCTGGTAGGTGGGCGAAGCATCCGAGGTGCCGCCGAGCGACATGTTGACCACCACCGCCGGGGTGGTGTTCTGCCGCGAGCCGGGCACCGCGCCGCCGGTCGCCCACGTCATCCCCGCGGCGATGTCGAAGATGTCTCCGCCCTTGACGCCGAGCACCCGCACCGGAAGCAGCTTCGCTTTCCAGTCGACGCCGGCGACGCCGTAGTCATTGTTGGTCGCCGCGCCGATCGTCCCCGCGGTGTGGCTGCCATGCCAGGTCGAGCCGCCGTTGGGCCCGTCGCCGCCCATGTCGAGCGGGTTGTCGTCGCGCCCGTCGCCGTCGCCGGCGTTGGTCGGGTCGCTGATCATGTCGATGCCCAGGATCACCCGCGGGTCGAGGTCGGGGTGGGGGACGATGCCGGTGTCGATGTCGGCGACGACGATCGCCGCGCTGCCGGTGGTGACGTCCCACGCCGCGGGCAGGTTGAGCGCGGTGTAGTGCCACTGCGCCGCGTAGAGCTTGTCGTTGGGCACCGCGAACGCGTGCTGCCACTGGTCCACCTCAGTGAAGCGCACCCCGGGCAGCTTCTTCAGCTGCGCGGCGAGCTCGATCGTCCGGCCGAGCGTCAGCGGCGCGCCGCTCAGCTCGCTCACGCGCAGCAGGTGGAGGTACTCCGAGGCGAAGCCGCCGTGCTTGATCCGCACCCCCGGCAGCTGCAGCTTTCGCAGCGCCTGCGCCGCGGTGGCCGTCTCGTCGAGCCGGACGATGATCGCCCCGGGGATCCACTCGGTGACGGCGGCGGGGCGGCTCGAGGTCGACAGGCCCTGGTCGTCGCGGCACAGCAGTTCCTCGGGGATCCGCACCGGCGCCGGCTTGCGGTGGGCGAGCACCCCGGCGAGCGACAACGGCGGTGCGGCCGCGCTCGAGCCCTGGAAGACGGAGATCTTCCCCGAGACCCGGCCCGTGGTGCCGTCGCCGCCGCCACCGCCTGCCCCGCCGCCTCCGCCACCGGTGCAGCCGCTACCCGCGACCGCCAGCGTCAGCACCGCCACCAAGCCTGCCGTTCGTGAGTTCATCGGGCCTTCCTTCTGGGTGAGCACCGCTCAAGTTGCCACTTCGACACAGGTCAGACCATTCGTTGGGGCGCAGTTCTGCCCGATCCGCGGGCCGCGTGCCATTTCTCCGGGGGCCGGCGAGAGACCGCCCAATCGGCGGCGACGCTGATACACCCGCGGGTGTGAAAGCCCTCACCGAGTACCCGTTCGGAGGGTGACGAGGTTGGCCCCGCGCGCCGCCCGCTTCGCCGCGGAGCACGAGGACATCGCCGCGCGGGTGCGCCAGCGCGTGTGCGCCCGCCTGGGGGCCGACCCTTCGCAGGTCGACGGGGTCCTCGACGGACTGCGCGGCGACTTCTCGGTGCCGTTCCATCGAGTCCTCCGCGCGCTGGTCGAGCCGGCGCTCGGGCTGGCCTTCAGTCCTCGCCACTCCGGTCTCGACTTGCGCGCGGTGTCGCGCCGCCGCATTCCGGCCGAAGGGCCCCTGGCCCAGCTTCGCGACCTCTCCCGCCGCGCCACGCTCGTCTTCGCCCCGACCCACTCCTCGAGCTTCGACACCGTCGTGCTCGCCCTCACCCTCGCGCGCGAAGGGCTGCCCCCTGGCGTCTACCCAGCGGACACGCACATGTTCCGCAATCGCCTCATCGCGCTCGGGCTCCGGCATCTGGGTTCGTACCGAATCGACCGCGCGCGCGTCGACCGCGTCTATTGGCAGGTGGTGCTCGAGTACTCGACCGTGCTGCTCGAGCGCGGCTTCCACTCGGTCATCTTTCCGGGCG
The DNA here is from genome assembly GCA_043776025.1 of Archangiaceae bacterium. Taxonomy (GTDB): domain Bacteria; phylum Myxococcota; class Myxococcia; order Myxococcales; family Myxococcaceae; genus JAYVRT01. The sequence goes on from JAYVRT010000228.1 coordinate 6,797, forward strand.
GTACGCGCAACCGTTCGAACGTGGTCGACTCGGACCTCAAGGGCGGCCTGTTGCGGACCGGGCTTCGCGCTCAGCACGGCGGCTCCGCTGACCGGCCGATCTTCGTGGTGCCCGTGACGCTCAACCACCTGGTGGTCTTCGAGGCCGAGTGGCTGTCCGCCTATGCGCTCGCGGGCCGGGCCACAGAGCGCGTCGTCGGCGATGAGCTGTGGGTGTGGGGGCGGCTCGGAAAGAGCCTCGGGCGCCTGAAGGCGCTCGAGCAGAAGGTCTCGGTGCGCTTCGGCGACCCGTTGCCTCTGGACCGCTACGGGCCGTTCGAGGTCGCGCGCCTGTCCAACGACCTGGTGTGCGCCTACCGTTCGCTCACCGACCTGATGGCCACCCACCTCGCCGCTGCCGCGGTGTACGAGCTGCTGGCCGCGGCCGCTGGCACCGATGATGTGCAGCGGCTGCTGGGGCGAACCGACGCCTTCGAGGCGTCGGCGGTGCATGCGGCGGTGGCGCGCGTCGTCGCGCGGGTGCGCGCCCACCCCGAGCACGG
>JAYVRT010000229.1:0-7332 GCA_043776025.1 Archangiaceae bacterium
GTGTCGGCCGCCTCGCCCGGGCTCGCCGCCTGCCTCGTCGAGGCGGCCTGGGCGATTCGTCTCACGCCCGCCTTCACTGAGCACCGAAGCTACGCGGTCGATCTCGCCCTTTGATTGGCGGTCACGCGCGCGGGGTCGGTCACGTTCAGGGTGAACGCGTCGCCAGCGCGAGCTTGACCGCCCCGAGGAGGTCCTCGCGCTTGAACGGCTTGGTGAGGTACCAGCACGCCCCGGCCTGTTGGCCTTCGACCATGCTGTCGGCGTCGTTCTTCGCGGTGACGAAGATGATTGGAATCGTCTTGCTGCTGGCGGCGGCCTTGATCGCTTTCGCGAAGCTCAGGCCGTCGAGCTCGGGCGAGCCGCCTCCACCTTGACCAGCCCCTGCAGCCCGTCGGAGACGGCGTCGATCTGAAACCCGTGCGCGGCGAGGACCTTGGAGATCAGGAGCTGAATCTCAGGGTCATCCTCCAACACCAGAGCTCGAAGTCCGACGCCGATCGTCACCGGAACAGTCTAACCCCAGCGCCCGGTTGGGTTGGTCGCGGATCGCGACCGAGCTCGGCCAGATGCCGCAACAAAGGGGTCGGGCCGAGGGGCAAGCGAGGCGCGATCAACTCAACCGCGGGAGGGCGGGGTGAGTCGCCGATTACCTTTGACGCCAATTGTTTTCGGCTCCTCGGGTTTCCATTGCTCGCCGAGCGTGATTGAAGCCCCCGCTGCAAAGGGGATTCAAATCCATGGGCCGACTCAGTCCGCTGCTCGCGGCGTTCGCGGTGTTCACCGCGATCGCCTCCGGATGCCAGTGTTCGCACCCGCCGCCGCCGAAAGAGACGGGGCGCCCCGAGGGAGATCCCTGCGACAAGGACTCGCAGTGCCTCACCGGGCTGTGCGAGTCGGTGCTCAACGGCCCGAGCAAGTGCATCCGCCCCTGCTCCGTCGGCTGCCACGAGCTCGAGGTCTGTGAGCCGCTGAACCTGCGCTACGGCTGCGTCCCGGAGAAGGCCGGCCTTTGCAAGGAGTGCGAGAAGGACGCCGACTGCCCGTACCCCGGCGACCACTGCCTCGTCCTCGGCGCCGAGAAGCTGTGCGGCCGCGACTGCGGCTTCGACGCGAAGTCCTGTCCGTCGAGCTACCGCTGCGGCGACGCCACCACCGTCACCGGCGAGGGCGTGTCCACCCAGTGCCAGCCCACCAGCGGCACCTGCGCCTGCACCACCGCCAGCACCGGCCAGTCGGTGCCTTGCGAGGCGAAGAACACCGTCGGCACCTGCCTCGGGGTGAAGACCTGCAACCCGCCATCGGGCTACGGCGCCTGCACCGCGCAGACCCCGGCCGCGGAGGTCTGCAACGGCAAGGACGACGACTGCGACGGGCAGATCGACGAAGACCTCGGCGACCTGCACTGCGGCGTCGGTGAGTGCGCCCGCGCGGCCGCCGCCTGCGCCAACGGCACTCCCCAGGTCTGCACCCCCGGCGCCCCGAGCGTCGAGCGCTGCGACGGGAAGGACAACGACTGCGACGGCGTCGTCGACAACGGCATCGACCTGAAGACCGACGTCGGCAACTGTGGCTCCTGCGGCTTCGCCTGCGTCGTCACCAACGCGGTGCCCCGGTGCGAGCTGGGGGTGTGCGGCATCCTCCACTGCCTGCCCGGCTTCACCGACCGCGACGGCGTCGCGGCCAACGGCTGCGAGTACACCTGCACCCCCACCGACGGCGGGTTCGAGGTCTGCGACGGCATCGACAACGACTGCAACGGCATCATCGACGACGGCTTCAACCTCACCTCCGACCCGACCAACTGCGGGCAGTGCGGGCTGACCTGCAACGTCGCCAACGGCACCGTCAGCACCTACGCCTGCGTCGCGCGCGTCTGCGGCATCAACCAGTGCGTCGCGGGCCGCGGCGACTGCAACCAGGTCTACCCCGACGGCTGCGAGACCAACCTGCTCAGCGACCTGAGCAACTGCGGTGGCTGCGGCAAGGCCTGCGCCCCGGCCCACGCCACGCCCGCCTGCACCGCCGGCGTCTGCTCGATCGCCGCTTGCGCCCCCGGGTTCAAGGACTGCAACGCGATGCTCGTCGACGGGTGCGAGATCAACACCAACGCCGACGTCGACAACTGCGGCGCCTGTGGCCACGTCTGCTCGGCGGCCAACGCCACTTCCAACTGCACCGGCGGCACCTGCGGCTTCACCTGCCTCGCCAACTGGTGGAACGCCGACAACAACGCCGCCAACGGCTGCGAGTACGCCTGTGTGAAGACCAACAACGGCGTCGAGGCCTGCGACAACATCGACAACGACTGCGACGGGTTGATCGACGAGGACTTCAACGTCAGCAGCGACGTCAACAACTGCGGGCTGTGCGGCAACCACTGCAGCGCGCCCTTCGCTTCCAGCCTCGCCTGCAGCAGCGGCGCCTGCAGCCTCGTCTCCTGCCAGGCGCTGCGCGGCGACTGCAACGGCGCCTACGTCGACGGCTGCGAGACCAACCTCGCCACCGACCCGACCCACTGCGGCGCCTGCAACCTCGCCTGCGCGGCGACGAACGCGTCGACCTACAGCTGCAACGGCGGCAACTGCGGCGTGGCCACCTGCCAGAACGGGTACGCCAACTGTGACGGGCTCTACTCCAACGGCTGCGAGGTCAACACCAACACCAGTCTGTCGAGCTGCGGCAGCTGCGGCGCCGCCTGCACCGTCGCCAACGGGACCCCGGTCTGCACCACCGGCAGCTGTCAGGTGCAGAGCTGCAATCCCGGCTTCAACAACTGCAACAACCAGCCGGCCGACGGCTGCGAGATCAACACCGGGTCGGACCCCAACAACTGCGGCAGCTGCGGGCACGTCTGCAGCTACACCGGGGCGAACGCCACTTGCACCGGCGGAAGCTGCGCCTTCAGCTGCCAGCCGGGCCACTACGACCTCGATGGCAACCCGGCCAACGGCTGTGAGTACACCTGCAACTACCTCTCGGCGATCGACCTGCCCGACCTCGGCTTCGTCGACGCCAACTGCGACGGCATCGACGGAGAGATCAACAACGGCATCTTCGTCGCCGCCACCGGCAACGACTCCAACGCGGGGACGATGGCGTTCCCCAAGCGCACCCTCACCTCGGCGCTCACCGCTGCAGTCGGGGGGAACAAACGCGACGTCTACGTCGCCGCCGGGACCTACGTCGAGATGGTCTCGATGAGCGCCGGCAAGGGCCTCTACGGCGCGTACCAGCTGGGCAGCTGGCAGCGGGCGCTGGCCAACACCGTCACCGTCACCGGCACCAGCCCGGCGTTGATCATCAACAACGCGAACAACACCTCGGTGCAGCTGGTGAGCTTCATCGGCGCCAACGTCGCCGCGGGCAACAGCGCTTACGGAGCGATGGTCCTCAACTCCACCAACGTCAGCCTCGAGCAGGTCTCGGTGCGCGCCGGCAACGGCGGCGGCGGAGCGGATGGGCTTCCGGGTGTCGCCGGAAGCAGCGGGTCCAACGGTCTGCAGGGCGGGCAGGGCGTCGAACACTCCTCAGGCCTGTTCTGTAACAACAACGGTGTGCCGCCGGGCGCGGCGGGAGGCACCAGCAGCTGTGGCCGCACCGGAGGCAGCGGAGGGGCGCCCGCCGTCGGCGGCAACTGGGGCACCACCGGCGGGGCTGGCGTGGGCGGAACACCCGGCGGCCCTGGGACCCCCAACGGGCAGGGAAACTGGTCCACGCCTTCGACGTACTGGGGGTGGAATGGAGCCGATGGCGCCACGGGCTCGAGCGGAGTCTCTGGCGGCGCATTCGGCACCGCGGGCTCGCTCGGGTACGTGGTGGCGCTCGCCACCAGCGGCGCAGTGGGCGGCCATGGCAATGGCGGCGGAGGAGGAGGCGGGGGAGGAGGCGGCACCACCAACTGTGACAGCTCTGGCGGGGCGGGCAGCGGCGGCGGCGCGGGTGGCTGCGCCGGGACAGCGGGGAGCGCGGGGACTTCGGGAGGCGCGTCGATCGCGGTCTATCTGTACAACTCCGCGGTCGGTTCGACCGGGTGCTCCTTCAGCACCGGCAGCGGTGGCAACGGCGGAAGCGGCGGCGCGGGCTCGGCGGGTGGTACGGGCGGCGTCGGTGGTCCGATCAACCCCTACGGCGGCAGTGGCGAGCAGGACGACGGCAGCAACGGCGGGCGCGGCGGCAACGGCGGCAACGGTGGCTCGGGAGGTTGGGGTGGCGCCGGCGGCGGCGGGCCGAGCATCGGCGTGCTCCGCGCGGGCGGCTCGGTGTGGACGGAGACCTCGACCAGCTACGTGTTGGGCAGCGCCGGCAGTGGCGGGTTCTCCGCGGCCGGCGTCGGGGCGACCGGAGTCCGGACGAACATCTACTGAAGACCTTTCAAAGGGTGTGACAGAGTGGCCGGCGGAAACCCTCAAAGCTTGAAGGTCAGGAGAACACTTCGATGAAAATTTTCGTGGCGGTCGCGACGATGGCGCTGAGCGCACTCGGGGCCTGTGGCAACGCCGAGGAGCTCAAGGCGGCCCAGGCCAAGGTGGAGTCGCTGCAGAAGGACAACACCGCGATGAAGGCGGTGGTCGCGGATCTCAATGCCAACATGGGTAAGTTGACCGCCGAGCGCGACGAGCTCAAGGCGCAGGTCGACAAGGCGGCGGCCGCTGCCGCGGCGGCTCCGGCGGCGGCTCCGGCGAAGGGCGGCGCTGCTGCTCCCGCAAAGCCCGCGGCGAAGCCGGCCAAGGGCAAGCACAAGTAGTCCGATGAAGCTCGGCGCCTGGCTCGCGGCCGCTCTCTTCCTCGGCTGCGGCGCCTCCAGCGGCGGCGCCGGCGGTGGAGCTGGTGGCTCGGGCGCTGGCGCCGGCGGTTCGGGTGGAGGCAAGGGCGGCGGTGGGGGCAGCTTCTCGGGGGTGACCACCCGGGCCAGCCTGCCGAGCAAGCGCGCCGGGCTCGCGTCCGCCGAAGTGAAGGGAATCGTCTACGCCTTTGGGGGCGCGGACAACCTCGCCAACCCGCTCAACCCCCACCTCTCGCGGGTCGATGCCTACGACCCGGTGGCCGACACCTGGTCGATGAAGCCAGCGCTGCCCTCGGCGCGCTCCGGCCACGTCGCGGTCGCGGTGAACAACCTCATCTATGTCATCGGAGGGGACAACGCGGTCGCGCCCAACGCCACCGCCAACGTCTTCAAGCCGCTGAACACCGTCGAGTCGTACGACCCCAACACCAACAACTGGGCGGCGAAGGCGGCGATGCCCACCGCGCGCGAGCGCTTCGCAGCGGCGGCGGTCGGCACCGTCATCTATGTCTTCGGCGGCCTCGTTCCCGACGCGACCTTCGTCAAGAGCACCGCCTCGGTCGAGGCGTACGACACCTCGACCAACAGCTGGTCGGCGAAGGCGCCGTTGTCGTCGCCGAGAAACGCGCTCGCCGCGGTGGCGCTGGGAGGGAAGATCTACGTCCTGGGCGGGCGCGCCGATGGCACCCCTTCCAACCTCGCGCTCGTCGAGGTGTACGACCCGGTCGTCAACACCTGGTCTTCGAAGTCGCCGCTGTCGATCATCACCGGCGGCCTCTCGGCGGCGCTGGTCAACGGCAAGCTCTACGCGGTCAATTGGGACTACGGCTACACCACCGTCGAAGCCTACGACCCGGTCACCGACGTCTGGACGGGGAAGTCGGCGCTGCAGATGCGCTTCACTTCCCGCGAGTGGTTCGCGATGACGCCGGTGGGCGGCGTGGCGTACACCCTGGGCGGCTTCGACGCGGCCGGGCCGTTGGTGACCGTCGAGACGATCACCCCGTAGAGCCGACCGAACCTTCTCGGAGGCCGGTGCATTCGTCCGGGTGGGCAAGCCCCACCGATGCGGTACGACCTCTACGTCGAGCTCAACTGGTACGGCGCGCGGCAGCAGGTGCGCAACGTTCGTGCCCCGCGCGAGTTGGTCGGCGCGCTTGATGACGCTGCGCCAGTGCCGATGTGGGGATTTGCCCTCCTGGCTTCTACGGTGGTGCTCGGGCGCAGGCAGCCCGCCGGCTACCGGTTGTTCGTGCCGCCTGGGGTGGTCGTCGAAAAGAGCACCCGGGGAGATCGCCTCCATCGCGTGCCAGGGCAGCCGGGCGTTGTCGAACTGGGCCGCACCGACCGCGTGCGGTTCAGGTCCGGGGCCAGCAGCCTGTCGTTCTCGCTGCAGCCGCGGACCGCCAGCCTGGCGCAGCGGCGCCTCTCGACAGGCTTGACGCTGACCCTCGCGCTGTTCGCCGCCTTCTTCACCGGGCTCTCGGCCTTCGCCTGCGCCGCACCCTCGCTCGACGTCGCGCTCGAAGCGCCCAGCTGGGGCACGCATGAGCGTCTGGTCCGGCTGCTGCCGCCGCGGGTGCCGCCCGTCGAGCGCTGGGACTGCCTTCGCGGCGACGTCCAACGGCCGGGTCCGGCTCGCCGTCGGCTGGAAGTGCTGCCTTGCCACTTCGTCCCCGGCACGTCGTCGCGGTCGCCGCCCCGAATCTCCATCCGTCTGCTCAGCGTCCGTGGCGCGTCGGATGGCGGAGCGATTCTTCAAGTGCTTCAGGCGCACCAGAACGAGGTGCTGGCGAGCTTCCTCAACGACTACCGCTGCCACCCGCGCTTCTGGGGGACGGTGACGCTCGAGTGGCGCATCTCGAAGGCGGGCGCTGCCCGCGACGCGACCGTGACCGGCACCACGCTGAGCTGGAACACCGCGGGGGCGATTGCCCTGCGGCTGTCGTCGTGGCGCTTCCCCGAGCCGGCGGGCCTCGACGAGAAGGTCTCCGTGACGCTCGCCTTCAACGCTGCTCAGTGAGTTCCGGCTGCTTCCTCGCGGGGCACAGGCCCTTGCTGCAACGGTGGAGGGGCAACGGCTGCGCCAGCCGCTGGCACCGCTTATGCGTTCTCCGGCTGGATGCCCCTTCAGAGGACGCTCAGACCCGATGGAAGGGCCGGCCTGTGCCGCGCCGGCGGCGTGCTCCTCTGCCTGCTCACGGGGTGCGCCGCGGAGCTTGAGTCCTCGCCCCTGACGACTCAGCAGGAGAAGGGGCCCGCGGCGATCGCTCGGCCGGCAGAGGAGAAGATGCCCGCGGCCGCGGCTGTCGCGGTGACACCCGCCACGCCCCGCTCCACTGCTGCCACACCCCCGGCAAAAACGCCTCGGCCCGCCACCCCGACCGGGAAAGTGAAGGGCGAGGTGCCGGCGGGCGCCAGTCCGGTCACTGCCGAGGCGCCCGCAAGTGTCGCGCCCGTGCCAGGCCCCAAAACTCCGGCCCCGATGGATCTGAAGGCCCTGGAGCAACAACTTCGTGACACCCGCGCAATCGGCTTCTTGAGCAAGC
>JAYVRT010000230.1:0-2255 GCA_043776025.1 Archangiaceae bacterium
GGATTCAGAGAGAGGCTCTCTCATTCACTGGAGGGCACCGATGAGATTCATCGTGAAACAGAAGTTGTTCTGCTTCGGAGACGACTTCGCCATCAAGGACGAGTCGGGCCGCGAGGCTTTCTACGTCGATGGGAAGGCTTTCACCCTGCTGCGGCAGAAGCTCGCGTTCCTCGACGCGGCGAAGAACGAGGTGGCCTTCATCCGCGAGCGGCTCGTCTCGCTCACCCCGTCGTTCGAGATCCTTCGCGGCGCGGAGGTGGCGGCGGTGGTGAAGAAGGACTTCATCAACCTCTTCCGGCTCGGCTTCACCGTCGACGTCCCCGGGCCCGACGACCTCGAAGCGACCGGAAGCCTGCTCGACCACGAGTACACGTTTCGCCGGGGAGGCCGGGTGGTCGCCGAGGTCTCGAAGAAGTGGTTCTCGATCACCGACACCTACGGCGTCGATGTCGCGGACGGCGAAGACGAGGTGCTGATCCTCGCCAGCACCGTGGTGATCGACATGATCGCCCACCCGGACAAGAAGGCCCCTGCCACAACCCAGACGACGGCGAGCTGAGGGTATGACCTCCCTCCTGATCGCGCTGTTGCTCCACGCGTCGGCGGACTCGGACCTCGCCGCCGAAGTGAAGAAGACCTACGGCCTGCGCCCCGAGGCAGTCCGCTGCACCCAGGCGCTGGAGAAGCGCTTCGCCGAGACGTCAGCGCAGAAGTCCGCGGAGGCCCTCCTCCTCGACGGTGGCGTCAACGCGGTGGGCGCGCTCTCCCTCGCCCTCAACGCCGGCGACGAGGCGACGATGCTCGCAGTCCTGGTGGAGTCCGAGAGCGGGGTCAAGGACGAGCGCACCGCGGCGGCCACCCGCCTCCTCCTCACGGTGCTGAGGAACCTGAACGGGAGGCGTGTTTCGCGTCAGACCGAACGGGCGCTCGGCTCGCAGTTTCCCCGAGACCGGCTGGTCGCCCTCTTTGCCTCCGACGGCCCGACGCTTCAGCCCACGCTCGAAGCCTTGCGGTCGCGACCCTTGCCGCCTCAGTACCGGCGGGCGGTCGAGTGGTTGGCGGCGCACCGCAAGCCCACGTTCGACGTCGGCGGGCTCTTCGAAACGGTCGATGGCGGATCGAACTGACAGCCGTTCAATGGTCAGCGCTCACGAGCAGCGGCCGGTACCAGACATCGGTCAACCCGAGGCTGCGGCCTTCAGACCTGGGTCTTCAGCAGTTGCTTCAGACCCTCCACGGCCTGGGTGATCACCTTCGACAGCAGCTCGATGGAGATCGTGTATTGGTACATTGACGCCTGCAGCGCGAGCAGTTCGGCGTTCGAGAACTCCTTCCCGCCCGTCGCAGCGCTCGTCAGCCTGTCGAGATTCGCCTGGCCCACCTCGAGCTCCTTGAGGAACCGGCCGATCGTCGCCTCCGCCGGCCCCGGAGCCGACGCGGCCTGCGCCAGCGCAAGCTCGTGCATCCGCTGGGCGAACTTGCCCTCGACGGGCTCGGGGACGGCAGCAGGGGAATGGGCGTGGGGGACGCTGCTTACGGGGCCGACCGCACTCGACATGGTGATCTCGCTGGCGCTCCCGAAATGGGTTGAGCCAGTGAAACCATCACTTCGGGGGGCACAGCGGTGGCGCCCAGGGTTCGCTTCACCGGCGCGAGTGGCCGCGTCAGGGCAGGGGACGACGGAACAACGCTGACGTGGGCGAAACGCACACTTTGGTTGTCTGACGCGGGGCGATGAAAGTTGCGGCCCAGACGCGCACAGCCAGGCGCAGCGGACAAAGGGGATTTAGCCCCCGAAACGGAAAATCTTTGGCGCGCCGGGGTGATCGTCGTTGAGCAGCTTGAAGCCGAAGGCAAAGTGGATGACGCCGTTCTCCACCAGTCCCGCGGGCGGGTTCGCGAACGGTTGGGCCTTCTCGAACGCCTGAATCGACTCTTGATCGAGGTAGTCGCTCCCCGAGCTCTGGGCGACGTAGATGTCTCGAATCGAGCCGTCGGGCCGCAGCGTCACGTTGAGCACGGTGACGCGATCCGGCGAGCCGTACTGCACCGCCCGCGGATCCTTGGCCCGCAGCCGACCGAGCGGATCCCACCGGGCCGAGACCGCCTGCTTCACCCGGTTGAAGAAGCTGGCGTACTTGAACTCGCGGGTGTTGAGGAAGGTGCCCTCTCCCTGGGCGACGTTGCTCAGATCATCGTTCGGCGCGCCGCCCCCTTGCTCCGCCGCGTCGCCGCTGTGGACCTCTTCGCTCTCA
>JAYVRT010000231.1:0-2251 GCA_043776025.1 Archangiaceae bacterium
CGGATGCCGGTAGTACTTCTTGTCGGTCGACTTGTTGCCGGTGACGCGAACCTTCGCCGCGTTGATCACGATCACGTGATCGCCCGTGTCGATCGACGGCGTGTACATCGCCTTGTGCTTGCCCTTGAGCAAGGTCGCGATCTGGCTGGCGGCCCGGCCAAGGATCTGATCCGAAACGTCGATCAGGTGCCAGGCCCGCTGGATGTCCTTCGCTTTGGCGCTGTACGTCTTATGCGGCATTGGGAGAAAACTCCGTCTTGCGCCCAATGAATGGGACGCTGGAAAGGGGTGCCCTTTATGGGGCACTTGCTTCCAAGTCAAGCGCCCCAGCCAGCGCCAGCACCCCCACCGCCGTGCAGTGGGCCGCGCTCCGGGGGCTGGAATCCGCCTCCGCGAAGCTCCCGTCGGGACGCTGGGCTGCGAGCAGGGCTTCGATCGCCCCGGGCGACGGCGTGCCCGCCCGGGCGAGGCAGAAGACGCACTCCCCCAGCAGGTCCCACGAGCCCTTCGCCGCCAGGCCTTCCAGCGCCCCCTGCAGCTCGATCAGCTCGTCCACCCGGTCCCTCGGCACCGGCTTCATCAGGTAGAGGGTGTCGACCAGCACCAGGTGGGTCAGGTGGTAGAGGTGGATCACCCGGTCCTCTCGAAACGGCCAGCGGCAAGGCAGCCGAACCCGGGCCTCCACCCCCAGCGGCACCGCCAATTCCCCCATCAGCCAGCCAAAGAGCGTCCCGGTGCGGGCGGTGGCGGTGGCGACCGCGGCTTTCAGCGCCGCGGGCTTGAACGGGCGCGGCGCGAGCGCGCGGACCTTGCGCAGGTAGAGCGCGTCGAACCGGGCCATCGCCTCGTCGTCGTCGACCTTCGGGCCGAACGTCGCCGGCACCTTCCTCAAACCCTCGAGCGCGCTCGCCAGCGGGCGCTGCAGCTGGTGTTCGGCGAAGAAGCGGGGCGCGAGGAACTGCAGCATGTGCAGCGTCAGCGCCCGCTCGGCGCGCTGGTGCGAGGCCGGGCCGTCCATCGCGCGGAAGAACGCCTCGAGCGCGCGCTGGGCCGGCGGGGCGAGGCTCACGACTTCTCCGGCTCGGCGGCCTTCGCCTTCAGCCGCTCTTTGAGATTGGCGAAGAAGTTCTGCTCCGTCTGGGTCACCGGGCCCACCGGCGCCCCGGCGAGATCGATCACCTCGAAGAGGCCCTCGGGGAGATCCTCGAGGAAGCGCGACGGGGTGCGCAGCTGCTCCCGGCCCCGCTTGATCCGCATCGCGGCGCGGGTCATCACCAGCCGTTCCCGCGCGCGCGTCATCCCGACGTAGCAAAGCCGCCGTTCCTCCTCGGGGTTGGGCGGCTCACCCTGCATCCCCGAATGCGGCAGCAGGTCTTCCTCGCAGCCGACGAGGAACACCAGCCGCCATTCCAGCCCCTTCGCCCCGTGGAGCGTCATCAGCGTCACCCGGCCGCGGTGCGCGTGCTCGTGCTCGTCTTCCTCCTCGCGGGTGTCGAGCGTGAGGCGGTTCAAGTAGGTCAACAGCCCGGCCTTGGGCGACTCGCGATCCTCGTAGGCCTGCAGCGACTGCAGCAGCTGCCCCACCGCCTTCACCTTGCGATCTCCGGCGGCGAGCGACTGGGTGTTGCCCCGGGTGTTCCCGTCGAAGTCGATCTCGGCCAGCAGCCGCTGGGTGACCTGGGCGAGGTTCCCCCTGTCGAACAGCTTGCGGTACCGCTCGATCAGCGCGCAGAAGTCGAGCACCTTGTCCGCGGCGCCGGCGGGAAGCTCCTCGACCTGTTTCGAGCCCAGCAGCGTCTGCCACAGCGGCGTTCCGGTGGCGACCGAGTGGGCGGTGAGCCGCTCGAGGGTGACGTCGCCGATGCCCCGCGCGGGGACGTTGACGATCCGCAGCAGCGACACCTCGTCGCGCTGGTTGGAGATCACCTTGAAGTAGGCGATCACGTCCTTGATCTCCCGGCGATCGAAGAACTCCTGGCCTCCGACCACCTCGTAGAAGACCTGCTTCTCCCGCAGCGACTCTTCGATCGGCCGCGACTGGCCGTTGGTCCGGTAGAGCACCGCGATCTCGTCGGGGGGGATGCCGAAGGTGATCGCCTTCTTCACCTCGTGGGCGACGTGCCGGGCCTCCTCCTCCTCGCTGGGCGCCACCACCACCTGCAGCAGCGCCCCGCCCTTCTCCTCGGTCCACATCCGCTTCGCGCGGCGCTCGGGGTTCTTCTCGATCACCGCGTTGGCGGCGTCGAGGATG
>JAYVRT010000232.1:0-2250 GCA_043776025.1 Archangiaceae bacterium
GGTAGTGGCGCAGCGTCGCCTGCAGCTTCGCCGGCGGCTTCACCGCGGGGATCCCGTCGATCTCCTTCAGCTCGATGATCGCCTTGCGGGCCTTGGCGTCGATCTCCACCTCGCCGAGCGCGGCGAGCATGTCGAGCGCGGGCGCGTGGAACAGCGGGAGCTTGGTCTTCGTCTTCCCCGGTGCGGCGCCGGCCTCTTCGAGCAGGTCGGCCGCCGTCGTCAGCTCGGCGAGATCTGCCTCGGCGAAGCTGCCGTCCTTGAGCGCGATGAAGCGCCGGCCGGAGTCGAGCCACATCCGCACCGCGCCCAGGTCCACCGACTGATCGTCGGTGACGAAGTCGGCGTCGAGCTCGAACCAGTTGACCCCCGACATGTTGACGCGGATCCGCGGCTTGATCTTCGGCCGCATCCGGACCTTGGGCGGCGCGGCGGCGAACTGTTCCCAGTCCTTCGGCAGGCTCGCCCGGGCGCGCGACCAGAACTCGAGCGCGGCGTCGTGGCTCGCCTCGAAGCAGAGGTTCTGCTGGTCGTAGCGAAAGCCGAGCTCGGTGAGCAGCTTGCCGGCGGCCCGCTCCATCGCCTCCTGCCGCAGGTAGAGCCGGCGCTCGTTGCCGCTGCCGCCGCTGGCGTAGCCCAGGTGCTGCGCGGTGGGCGACACCGGCACGGTGACGTTCTTGCCGTAGCGCGCCGCGAGCTGCGCCTTGACCCGGTCGGCGACGCCTTCGAGCGTGAGGAGGAACCTCGGCTCGCACTTGTCGTCCACCTCGAGCCCGTCGGCGAGCAGGCTCATCCGGAACCGGGGCAGGTGGGCGGCGAAGAAGGACAGCACCCGGTCGAGCTGGTTGGGCGGGAAGACCATCGACGGCTCGAGGAGCCACTTGCGCAGCATCCGCGGGGGGAAATCCGGCTCGAGGCAGAGCGCGTGCTGGCCGGCGAGCACCCAGGTGCGGCGGCCGGAGAGCAGCGCCACGTCCTTGAGCAGCAGGGTCGCCCCGTCGGGCAGCTGGATGTCGATCCGCGCGGTGGCGCCGTCGGTCTTGTTCTCGAGGCGGATCACCGGGCGCGCCGGCTCTTCGCCGAACTGCAGCGCGGTGCCGCGGTAGATCACCTTCCGCGCCTTGAGCAGCTCGAGCAGGTTGGCGAGATCGTCGTCGGCGAGCACCATCTTCGAATCGAAGCGCGGCTCGAAGCGCGCCAGCTCGAGGAACACCAGCTCGTCGGTCGGGGCGATGCGTGTGCCACCCGACAGGGTCCGCTTGACGTGCACCGGCCCCTTGGCCTGCTGGTCGATGCGTCGAACGTCGATCACCCACTGGCGGCCGGTGCTCCCCTGCACCACCGGCGCGATCCGGTAGATGAACTCGTAGTCGGGCAGCGCCGAGAGGCCCAGCCAGCTCTCGAGCTTGGCCAGCGCCGGCAGCGTCACCTCGTCGGGCACCGGAGCGGCGGCGATGTCGGCGGTGGGATCTTCGGCGCCCTCGGGGACGGCGATCACCGGCTCGGCCGCGGCGCGCAGCCGGGCGAGGTACACCAGCCCCACCGCGACCACGTGCTTGCAGTGCGGGCCATACTTGTTCCAGGAGTCGCAGCCGCAGCGGGACTCGATCTTCCCCACCGCCGGCTTCACCAGCACGTCGTAGCGGGCCCCTTCGCTGCCGGTCACCTTCGCCGAGAGCCCTTCGCCGGTGCGCGACAGCATCGCCACCCGCCGGCCTTCGGCGTACTCGCGGCCCTTCTTGAAGGTCGTGGGCTGCACCTCGGATTTCAGGGTGCGCAGCCAGGTTCCATCGTCAAACGGGAGAGGATCGATGTTCGCAGTCTCAGTCGAGGCCAAGAGGTCGCATTAACATCGCTGGCCTCTCCACGCTAGCGTTGCCGCCAATGGACGCCCGAATCGATGAGCTGGAGTCGCGCTTCACCCACCAGGAACGGCTGGTGAACGAGCTGTCGGAGGTGGTCTGGGCCCAGCAGCGGCAGCTGGACGCCCTGCAGCGGCTCGTCGGGCAGCTCGAGCAGAAGCTCGGTGGCGACCCCGGACTCGTCGACGCCAAGGCCGACGAGAAGCCGCCGCACTACTGACGGCCATCAGGGGACGCAGGCCGCGGCGCAGATCCCGGCGTTGGTGGTGGTGCACAGGCCCCCGTCGGCGCCGACGCAGCGCCCCGAGGCGCACTGGCTGTCGCCGGTCGCGACCGAGCCCACCGGCGCGCGCGTCGAGCAGACCTTGGTCTTCGCCGGCCCGCCGTCGGG
>JAYVRT010000233.1:0-2248 GCA_043776025.1 Archangiaceae bacterium
CGACCGCGCCCGAGGGGAGGGTGACGAAGACCTCGGCCGACTTGAGCGGCTCGAGCAGCCGGGCGCACAGCTTCTGGGGGGAGGGCGGCCGGGTGAACTGCCGGAGGAAGGGGGCGAGCTCGGCGCGGCGCTCGGCGAAGAGCACCACCAGCGCCGCGAGATCTCCGCGCTTGATCGCGCCGACGCCGAGGTGGGTCGACGGCTCGGCGGCGAGATCGTCGCGCTTGGACAGCGCCAGCATCGGCTCGGTGCTCGGCGAGCCACGGAGCACCAGCGCGCGGGGCGTGGCGTCGTAGCCGCCCGCCTCGGAGACGGCGGCGGTCAAGGTGAGCAGCTCCGCGGCGTCGGCGGCGCTCCCCTCGAGGGCGCGCTGGGCGAGCTTGCGGGCCGCCTTGGTCAGCGCGGCGTCGAGCTCCGGGTGGCTGCGGCCGACCCGCTCGAACCGCTCGTTGACCTGGTGGATCGCCGCCGCTTCGATCTCGGTCGCGGGCCCGAGCGCGGCGAGGACCAGCAGCGGGACGATCATCCCTTCACCGTGAAGGCGAGGCTGCGCAGCACCGCCGGGCCACCCAGCTGCTGCTGCAGCCGGGGCAACAACTCGGGCGCGCGGCGGGCGAGCTCTTCGGCCCAGGCGCGGCTCTGGGCCTCGACCAGCAGCGCGCCGCCGATCAACGACACCGGCTGCGAGTTGTTGGCGATCGCCTTGCCGACGATCTCGTCCCACACCACCTTCAGCGGCGCCGCGGCGGTGGTGCTCGCGGCCACCTTTCCCAGTGCCAGCGGCAGCACGTCTCTTAGAGTGGTGAACTTGCGCATCGATGCTCCACCTTCAGTGTCGCCCAACAGCGGCACCGGTGTCGTGTTTCCAATGGAGAAGGCGGAGCCAATTCAGTGGGCTGCGGGTGGCACGCCGTTCGCTTCACCCGCCGCACTTGGGGTTTGACAACCCCGGGTCGCATCCGTCAAATGCGCGCCCTTTCCAAGCCACACCTACAAGCATCCCTCCAAGGAGCACCGGATGACGTTTTACACTCGCACCCTCTTGATGGCCGCCGCGGCGCTCGCGATCACGGCTGGCTGTAGCCCAGCACCGAATAAGGTCGACGGCGGCGGCGTCGGCGGCGGCGCAGGCGGCGGTAGCCCCGGCGATTGCTTCGAAGACACCGACTGCCCCGACCCGAAGCTGTTCTTCTGCAACACGACCACCAGCAAGTGTGAGCCGTCGTGCCGGACCGCCGCCGACTGTACCGCCGCGGTGCGCGGCCAGTACGCGCTCGACTACTGCGCGTCGGGCCTCGGCTGCCAGTGCGACGAAGGCAAGTGCGTCGGGAGCCTCTGCTCCGCCGACGTCGACTGCGGCGCGACCCAGGTCTGCCGCAGCGGCGCCTGCGTCGCGGCCCCCGCGGCCTCGAGCGTCGACAGCTGCGCGGTGATCCCCGACTACCTCGTGATGAAGGCGGGGGAGAAGGCGAAGTTCTGGGTCTCGGCCTGGGACGCGCAGAAGAACCCGGTGGTGGTGAAGGACGGCATCACCTGGAGCGCGGCGATCGCGGCCACGGTGACCCTCTCCGGCTCGGCGACGGGCAGCCCGACCGAGTTCACCGCGGGCGCGGCGAACACCGGCCCCGAGGCGGCGGTCAAGGCCTCGATCGGCGGCAAGGACTGCTTCGCCAAGGTGCTGGTGCTCCCGAGCGCCGCGCCGGCCGCGAACACGGTCAATGTGGTGGTGGTCGACGAGCTCTCCGGCCGCCCGGTCTCCGGCGCCGACGTGCTCGCCAGCAAGGCGTCCGACGGCACCGCGCTCGGCGCGGCGGTGATGACCGACGCCAAGGGCTTCGCGAACGTCCCGGTGCCGGCGGGTAACACCACCGTCACCGTCTCCATCTTCCACGCGGACTACAACTACCTGACGGTCGCCAACTACGACATGGCCGGGTCGCGCTTCCTCTCGTTCGTGGTCCGCCGCAACCAGGTCGACAAGTACGGCGGGTTCAAGGGCAACTTCAGCAACGTCCCGATGACCTCGAACGTGCACGTCGCGCTCTCCGGCGCCTCGATCGCCGGGTCGATCACCGACCTGTCGATCGCCCAGCTGCTCGGGCCGAGCATCCCCACCCGGGTGAAGATCGGCACCGCGATCGACCAGATGAACGTGCCGCTGCCCGCGGGCGTGTTCCTCGGGTTCACCACCGAGAAGCTCAAGGACACCGTGTCCGCGCAGGGCCTCGCCGGCACCTGTGACACCGGC
>JAYVRT010000234.1:0-7296 GCA_043776025.1 Archangiaceae bacterium
CAGGCTCCGCTGATTCCCCGGCAGCTGCTCTTCGGAAACCCCGAGCGCGCCGGGCCGAAAATCTCGCCCGACGGGAAGCAACTGTCGTGGCTGGCGCCGGACAGCAAGGGAGTGCTTCAGGTCTGGGTCAAGCCGCTGGCCGCCGACGACAAGGACGCGGCCTCGGTGACGCGCGACCCGGTGCGCCCGGTGCGCCGCTACGAGTGGGCCGAAGACTCGACCCACGTCCTGTATTGGCAGGACGTCGCGGGCGACGAGAACTTCCACCTCTTCCTCGTCGATCTGCCGACCAACAACATCCGCGACCTCACGCCGTTTGACGGGGTGAAGGCCAACGAATGGGAGACGCGCGCGAAGTGCGCGGACACGGTGTTCGTCAGCCTCAACCTGCGCGACCGAAAGACCTTCGACCTCTACCGGGTCTCACTGAAGACCGGCGCGCTCGAGCTCGACACCCAGAACCCGGGCGACGTCACTCACTGGGTGATCGACGCGACCTGCTTCGTCCGCGGCGCCGAGGCCTCGCTGCCCGACGGCGGCGAGGAGCTCCGGGTGCGCGACGGGCTGAAGGCGCCCTGGCGCTCCCTGGTGCGGGTCGGGCTGGAGGAGTCGATTTCCCTCAAGGGGTTCTCGCTCGATGGCAAGGCGGCGTTCGTCACCACCAGCCTCGAGACCGACACCGACCGCCTCGTCGAGAAGAACCTCAAGACGGGCTCCGAGCGGCTGTTGGCGCAGAACCCGAAGTCGGACGTCCGCGACGTGCTGCTTCACCCGACGAAGTTCACCGCGCAGGCGGTCACCTTCGAGCTCGCGGGCAAGCCGGAGTGGACCTTGCTCGAGTACGGCATCCGCTCGGACTTCGAGGCGCTCCGCGCCCAGGGCAACGGCGCGTTCTTGAACCTGCTGTCGCGGGACCGCACCGACAACCTCTGGGTCGTCTCGTTCAGCTCCGATGCGGGGCCGAAGCGGTTCTTCCTCTGGGATCGCACCGCGAAGAAGGCGACCTTCCTCTTCAGCGCCCAGCCGAAGCTCGAAGGGCTCGCGTTGCTGCCGCTCGAGCCGGTGGTGATCAAGGCGCGTGACGGGCTCGAGCTGCCGGCGTTCCTGATGCGGCCGTCGGCGGCTGCGAAGGGCCTGCCGCTGGTGCTCAAGGTGCATGGCGGCCCGTGGTGGCGCGACGAGTGGGGCTTCGACCCGGGGATGCAGTTGCTCGCCAACCGCGGGTACGCGGTGCTCAAGGTCAACTTCCGCGGCTCGGTGGGCTTCGGCAAGCGCTTCCTCAACGCCGGCAACAAGCAGTGGGGCGCGAAGATGCAGGAGGACCTGGTCGACGCGGTGAAGTGGGCGGTGGACCAGGGCTACGCCGACCCGAAGAAGGTCGCGATCTACGGCGGCAGCTACGGCGGCTACGCGGCGCTCGCGGGCGCGGCGTTCAACTCCGACGTCTTCAAGTGCGCGGTGGACATCGTGGGCCCCTCGAACCTGCTGACGCTGCTGGCGACGGTGCCGCCGTACTGGGCGTCGATCAAGGGCATGTTCGACCAGCGGCTGGGAAACCCGTCGGATCCGAAGGACCTCGAGATGCTCAAGCGCGTCTCTCCCCTCAGCTCGGCGGACAAGATCCGGATCCCGCTGCTGATCGGCCAGGGCGCCAACGACCCCCGGGTGAAGCAGGCGGAGGCGGAGCAGATCGTCGCCGCGCTGGAGAAGAACGGCCTGCCGGTGACCTACGTCCTCTACCCCGACGAAGGCCACGGCTTCGCACGCCCGGAGAACAACACCGACTTCATGGCCCGCACCGAGGCGTTCCTCTCCGAGCAGCTGGGTGGCAAGGCCGAGCCGCTGCCGAAGGAAGGGAAGATCGCCGGATCCACCGGGGTGGTGAAGTCGGTGAAGGCGAAGGCGCCAGTCAAATGACCGCCGACCCCAGGACCGCGTTGATCACCGGCGCCTCCAGCGGCATCGGCCGCGCGGTGGCGATCTGGTTCGCCAAGCGCGGCGTCCGCGTCTACGCCGCCGCGCGCCGCACCGCGATGCTCGAGGAGCTCGCCCGGGGAGGGCACGGCGACATCGTCCCGGTCGCGATGGACGTGGCGAAGCAAGCCGAGACCGTCGCGGCGATTCAGAAGCTGGACGACGAGTGCGGCGGGCTGGACCTGGTGCTCGCCAACGCGGGCTTGGGCGACGCCACCCCGGCGGCGCTCGCGACCTGGCCGATGGTCGAACGGGTGCTCAACGTCAACGTGATGGGCGCGGCGGCGACGCTGACCGCGGTGCTCCCCCGGATGCTCGAGCGCGGGCGCGGGCGCGTCGCCGGCATCTCGTCGATCGCAGCCTTGCGCGGCCTGGGCGCGTACAGCTGCTACTCGAGCAGCAAGGCGTTTCTCTCCGTCTTCCTCGAGAGCCTGCGGGTGGATCTCAACGGCACCGGCGTCACCGCGACCTGCATCCAGCCCGGCTTCATCGCCACCGAGATCAACGAGAAGCTCGTCGGCGTGGCGCCAATGCCGTTCCGGATGGCGCCCGAGCTCGCGGCCGCGAAGATCGGAAAGGCGATCCTCAGTGGCAAGCGCGTCCTCACCTTTCCCTGGCAGCTGGCGCTCGGCGGCGGCCTGCTCGGCGCAATCCCCGCGGCGATCTACGAGCCGATGGGTCAACGCGCGTCGCAGACCCAGATTCGGATGCTCGAGGCCGAGCTGGCGAAGGAGTCGAAGTGACCACCGACTTCAAGACCGCCGACGACCGCGTCGAGGCTAAGGGCCCATGCCCCGCACGCTGATCGTCGGTGACATTCACGGCTGTCGCGAGGAGCTCGAGGACCTCATCGCCGAGGCGGGGCTGAGGAAGGGCAAGGACCTGCTGATCTCCGTCGGAGACCTGGTGGCGAAGGGGCCCGACTCCCACGGGGTGCTGAAGCTGATGCGCCAGTGGGACGGGGTCGCGGTCAAAGGCAACCACGACGCGCACGTGCTGCGGTACCGGCGCGGCGAAGAGATGAAGAAGGAGCACCGCGCGGTGGCGAAGACGCTCAGCGAGCCCGACTGGAAGTTCCTCGAGGCGCTGCCGCTGTTCCTCCGGCTCCCCGGAATCGTCGTCCTTCACGGCGGCGCGCTGCCCGGCGTTCCATTGGAGCAGCAGGAAGAGAACCAGCTGATCAACATGCGATCGATCGACCCCCAGGGAAAGTGGAGCAAGCGCATTGAAGACGGCGTCCCGTGGGGCAGCCGCTGGCCTGGCCCGGAACGCGCCGTCTTCGGCCACGACGCCGTCCGCGGGCTGCAGCTGTGGCCGCACGCGACCGGGCTCGACACCGGCTGCGTCTACGGCAAGGCGCTCACCGGGCTCTTGCTGCCCGAGGACCGGTTGATCTCCGTGCCCGCGCACCGGGAGTGGACGCCGATGGAGTGAGCGCGGTAGGTCTTCGCTTCATGGACCGCTCCTCCGCTGACGAACTGCTCGCCGAGAACCCGCTCGTTGCCTGCATCGAGGGCGCCGTCGCCTACGCGCGCGAGGTCGAGCGCGATCTGCTCCAGGCCGAAATTCCGGCGCTGCTCGCCAAGCCGCCGGCGAAGGCGTGCTGCGGCGGTGGCGGCTGCGGCTGTGGGGCAAAGGTTCAGGTGATGGTGCGTGAGGAGGACCTGCCGAAGGTCGCCCAGCTGTTCCGCGACGCGTGGATGACCGCGGTGCGGCGCGAAGGGACGATGGAGAACGTTCAGCTCGTCCCGATGAAGCTCGAGGGCGCCACCCCCGGAGAGGACGCGGGAGATCCGCCGTGCCCCGCCTGTGGCACCGCCGCGCTGCTGGTCGAGGGCGCCTGCAGCGACTGCGGACTCCAGCTCGACCACTGACGCCCTAAGGCCGCACCGAGCAGATGCTGACGCCGGAGAAGGTGGGCAGCGGCGCCGGCGAGAGGGCCCACATCGCTCCGCCGATTTGCGCCAGCGGGGTCCAGTCGTTGTTGCCGAAGCTGCCGCCGAAGACCGAGCCCACCTTGTACTGGAAGGTGCTCGCGCCCTTGAGCGCGGACACCGGCAGCACCACCCGCAAGATTCGGGACGCCGCGTCCCAGGTGACCGCCTGGCAGGTGTCGATGCCCGGCGCGCCGACTCCGAGCACCGGCGGCAGTCCGGGGATGCTGAAGATGTCGAAGGCGAAGTTGCTCCCGCTGCCCGAGCCGCAGGCGTCGGTGGGGCCGGGGAGATCGGTCTTGAGGCACCAGGTCACGCCGTGGGTGGCGGTGGTGGGAAAGGGCGTGTCACAGAACTGCACCCGGAAATCGACCTGGCCGTTGCTGATCGCCGCCGCGGTGGCGACGATGTCCGCGTTGGCCAGGGTGACGTCGTAGGCCGCGTCGTAGTGCCAGTTGGCCATCGGCAGCGGGCAGACCACCGAGCTCCCGCTCGAGCCCCCCGCGCCGCCCCCCGTCATCCCCGTCGATCCGCCAGCCCCCCCGGTCGAGCCCGCCGTGCCGCCGCCCCCGCCAGCGCCGGAGACACCGCGCTGCACCACTGCCACCGACAGCGTCGCCTGGTCGTTGCCGCCGTAGGGGTCGGTCACCCGCACCGTCACCGTCGCGCGGCCGGGGTTGTCGACCACCAGCACGCCCTTCGTCCCCGTCACGGTGAGTTCCCCGACGTCGATCGACCACTGAAAGGTCAGCGGGTCGCCGTCGAGGTCCCGGGTCTCGCTGGCGTCGAAGGTGATGTTCGTTCGAGTCTCGAAGTCATTTCCGTTCCAACCCTTCACCTGCAGCGACGCCGTGGGAGCGTGGTTTCCCCGCCGAGGCGGCTCGGGCGGAATCACCGTCATCTGCTGGTCGGGCGGCCCGGGCAGCGTCGACTGGAGCTGCACCTGGGGGCCGACGTCACAGCCTGCGAGGGCAAACGCGCAGAGCAGGGGGGCGTGGCGCATGGCGGCTCCTTTCGAAGAAACGGTCCGAACGGCGAATCAGCGATTGCGAATCCATTCCAGGGTAGCGACCCAGGAAATGACGGCATCCCGGCGGGGATCATCCGGACAAGCGGTGGAGAAGCCGCGGGCGACCGCGAGCGCGGCGTCGGTCTGCTCCTGCGCCATCAACACGCGGAGCAACGCCAGCCGCACCTCGGGGTGCAGGGCGCCCTGGGGGAACCGCTCCAGCGACTCGCGAAGGGTCTGGGCCGCGGCGTCGTTGCGGCCCGCGTTCGCCAGCAGCCAGGCCCGCTCGTAGAGGGCGGCCTGCGCCTTGAGCCCGTCGCCCTGCGCCTGCTCGGCGAGGCAGGTGAGGCGGTTGTCGAACGAGGCGCGGGCGCACGCCGGGTTTCCCTGCTCGAACGGCAGGGGCTCGAGCGCCCGCACCGTCGTCGGCAGGGGAAACAGGCGCTGCTGGCCGGCGGTCAGCGTCACCGCGCCCGACGCGCTCGCGACCTGGGCGGTGCCTTCGTAGACGATGACCTCGGTGCCCGCTTCGGTGACGTCGGCGGCGAAGCGGCCCGCGCAGACCACCGTCGCCGAGCGCGTCTCGAGCCGCACGTCGCTGCCCTTGGGGGTGAAGTCGAGCCGGCCCCAGTCGAGCCGGGCGCCGCCCTTCTCCAGCCGTGTCCACACCGTCGACTTCGAGGTGACCCAGTCCACCGGGACGGCGTCCTGCGCTGCAACCACCGGAGCCGGATGCGCGGCCGGGCGCGCCGCGGGGACAGGCGCGGGAGGCTCCGGCTCGACCTCGGCGACCACCCCGGTGGAAGGAGCCGGGGTGGGGTGGGGCGCAGGCGCGCGAATCACGCGGGCGATCGGCGCCGGCGGCGGCGTCACCCGGCCACCCGGCTTGAGGATCGACAGCGTCAGCACGACGCCCGTCGCCATCGCGGCGAAGAACCAGAGCACCTGCGAGGCGCCCGAGGGCCGCACCGCGACGCGTTCCATCACGTCGTCCCAGCCGGCGCGCAGGTCGACCGGGCGAGGCTCGACCGCCGCCTCTTCCCGCAGCAGCGCCGCGGCCTGCTCCAGGCCCGGGTTGATCTCGGCGCCGTCCTTGTAAGCGCGCTGGGCAGTCGTCACCGCGAGCCCCCCTGGAGCTTCTCCACCGCGGCGGCGAGCGCCTTGCGGCCGAGCGACAGCCGGGTCCACACCGTCGGCACGGCGATGCCCAGCGCCTGGGCGACCTCTTCTCCCGACAGCCCCTGCAGCTCGAAGAGCACCAGCGTCTCGCGCTGGCCGCTGGGCAGCGCCTCGAGCGCGCGGTTGAGCAGCGCCGCCGCTTCGCGCTGCTCGACGCTGCGAAACGGAGAGTGGGTGTTGGCGACGTGCTGCGCCTCGTCGAGGCCGAGCCAGCGGCGGATCTTGAAGCGGCGGCGGCGCGCGGCCACCAGCTTCACCCCGACGCCATAGAGCCAGCCGACCTCGGACTGGGCCTGGGCGAGCTCGTGCTTTCGTCGCACCGCGATCACGAAGATCTCCTGAAGCACATCGTCGACGTCCGCCCTTCCTCCCAACAGCCGCGCGAGCCCCAGCCGAAGCTGCGCCGCGTGCGCCGCGTAGAGCGCCCGCACGTCGGCGACCGCCTTCCGCGTTGGAGCGACGACGCCGAGCGCCGGTCTTTGGCTCACCAGTAGGAGTTCCAAGCTGTTCCCCTACTCAGGTGCCGTAACCGCCGGAAACCTTGTCGGGGAGCTGGAGAGCGACGGGATTTCAAGGGCTTGCTCCGCCGTCGAGGACCGGGCGGTCGAACTTCGGCGCCAAGGGAGGCAGCCGCAGCAAGACCCAGGAGTGAATCAACACCGTCACCAGCCGCTCGAGCGTGTTGCAGTCGTCGCCCGCCTTCAGCATCCGCTCGAACGTCTTTCCGTCCTTCGCGCGCCTGGCGGTGAGGGTCAGCCCCTCGGGGCTCGCGGACAGCGACACCTGCAGCTCGGCGCGGCTGGAGACGACGGTGAGGCCGACGCGGCCGAGGCGCTCGGCGAGCGAGGTCGCACTGGGACAGGTGAGGGTCGGGGGCAGTTCGAGGCTGACGGTCGCTCCCAACGTGGCGACCAACAGGGTGCTGGAGAGCGCAAACACGGGCCGTCATCTGACCACAATCGCTCTTTTGACTCACCCGCCCGACGAAGGCCCTTTGTTGCGTCGACTGCTTGGAGCAGATTGCGCCGATGAAGATCGCCGTCATCGGAGCAGCAGGAGCGATCGGCACCGCGGTCATCCCGGTGTTGATCGAGCGGGGCCACACCGTTCGGCTTGTCGGCCGCAGCCTGGCGAAGCTCAACCAGCTCGGCTTCACCGGGGTGGAGCAGGTCGCGGCCGACGTCGCCACCGCGGAGGGCT
>JAYVRT010000235.1:0-7288 GCA_043776025.1 Archangiaceae bacterium
CCGGCATGCCCAACGGCGTCTTCAACCTGGTGACTGGCCCCAGTGGAGCGGTGGGCAACACCCTGGTCGACAGCACCGACATCAAGGCCATCAGCTTCACCGGCAGCAACGACATCGGCATGGCGCTCAACGTGCGCGCCGCCAAGCGGGGCGTGAAGGTCACCGCCGAGATGGGCGGCAAAAATCCAGTGGTGGTGCTCGACGATGCTGACGTAGACCTCGCGGTCGCCGGGATTCTGGGCGGCGCGTATGGCTCGACTGGCCAGCGCTGCACCGCGACCAGCCGGCTGGTGGTGCAGCGCGGCGTCGCGGCGCAGGTCATCGAGCGGGTGGTAGCCGGAGCCAAGAAGCTCAAAGTCGGCAACGGCCTGCATGACGGCATCGACATGGGCCCCGCGGTCGACGAGAGCCAGCTGAAGACCGACCTCGAGTACATCGAAATTGCCAAGGGCGAAGGCTGCAAGCTGCTCACCGGCGGCAAGCGGCTGAGCGACGGAGCGCTCGCGCGCGGCTTCTACATCGAGCCGACAGTATTCAGCGGCGTGAAGCCGGGCATGCGGTTGCACCAAGAAGAAGTCTTCGGCCCGGTGGTGGCGGTGGTCGAGGTGGGCGACTTCGAAGAGGCCCTTCACGCCGCCAACCACATCGACTTTGGGCTCTCGGCCAGCATCTACACGCGCGACGCCAACACCGCGATGAAGTTCGTCGAGCGCAGCGAAGTGGGCATGGTGCACGTCAACAACCCCACCGTCGGCGGCGAGGCGCAGCTGCCGTTCGGCGGTTGGAAGTCGACCGGCGTTGGCGAGCGCGAGATGGCGGAAGAGGGCGGCCAATTCTTCACTCAGCTGAAGACGGTCTTCTTCGACTACACCGGCGCGGCCCGCACCTCGAAGAACTACTGAGCAGGTTCAGCCGACCGCGCGACGAATGACGAGAGCGGGTCGAGCGAGGCTTGCCTCGATTGTCCTCGCGGCGGGCGCGGCGTGTTCGGGCGCCCCGCAGCAAGGACCCACCGGCGTGCAATGCGCGGCGGCCGGCGGAGCCTGCACCGGAGGGGGAACGGTCTGCTCCGGGGTTGCGGGGCCCCAGGACTGGGAGAATCCGCGGGTCCACAGTCCCCTCGGCGCCTTCTGCTGCGTCCCCTGCGCCAGCGGCCAGACCGCGAACGACGCCGGGCAGCACGGCGAATCCGGCTGTCACTGAGGCAGACCCGCTACGGCTTGGGGTGACTGGAGAGGAAGCTCCAGACGCTGTCGCCCCAGGTCGAGGGGAAGCCCAGCCCGGGCACGTGCGAGCCGCCCTGAATCGTCCACAGCTCGGCGGCGCCGTTGGTGCAGTTGTACTTCGCCCGCACCGTCTCGCTGCCGAAGATGTACGCGTCGAGGTCGAGCGTGCCGCCGTAGGTGGTCAGTTGCCCGGTGCAGCCGTTGAGCGTCGACCAGTCCTGCACCGTCTCTTTGGCACCCGGGAAGGTGTTGCCGACGCCGCCGTCGTAGCTGACGACTCCGCCGTCGTAGTTGATGACCAGGTCGAAGGTGCCGTGGACCTCGAGCACCGACACCGGCGCGGTCGGCTGACAGTTGCTGACGTCCTTCCACTGAGCGCCGGCGAGGCTGACGATTGCCGCGACCCGCCCCGAGCGGTCGCACGCCATCCGGTGCGCCATGAAGCCGCCGTTGGAGTGCCCGACGAAATAGACGCGCTTCGGGTCGATGCGGTACTTCAGCGCCGACTGGTCGAGGATCGCGGTGAGGTACTTCACGTCATCGACGGTCGAGCCGAAGAAATTGCAGCACGCGTTGGTCGCGTTCCAGAAGTGGGTGCCGGCCAGTTCGGTGGTGCCGTCAGGGGTCGCGAGGAGGAAGCCCTTGGCGTTCGCGAGCGCAGTGAAGCCGAAGTAGAGGTCTTGCTCCAGTCCGGTCGCGGTGTAGCCGTGCAGGAGCACCACCATCGGAATCGCCTGCCCGCCGTCGTAGCTGCCCGGCACCACGGTGCGGTACGGCCGCGCGGTCAGCAGCGCAATCTGTTCCGCCGTCAGCCCCCCATCGGTTGGGCCGCCGCCGCTCCCGCCGGTCCCGCCAGTTCCTCCCGTGCCGCCGGAGCCGCCTGCGGTGCCGCCACCGGATCCTCCCGAGCCTCCGGTGCCTCCCGACCCTCCGCCGCTCGAAGTGCCGCACGCGCCCGCGCTGCAGACCTGCGTCCCGCTGCACGCGACGCACGCCTTCGCGCCCGTGCCACAAAACGCGGAGCTCGTGCCCGCCTGGCAGACTCCGGTGGAGTCACAACACCCGCTGGCGCAAGACACCGAGTCACAGCCCGAAGGCGGCTTGCCGTTGCCGCAGGAGACGCCGAGAAAGACGAAGAGCGCGACGACGAGACCAGACAGGAGCCAACGGGTCGAGGAGTTCATTCCCCGGCTCATAGGCCTCGCCCGCCCCCCTGACAACCCAGGCCGTGGCGAACCCGCTGGCGACTGCATCGGCCGGTCGAGCGCACACTGCTACTGAATGTTAGCGGTCTGCACCGACGACACCGGGGGCAGCACCTGTGCTCCACCCGTCGTGATCAGGCTCGCGGTGAGCCCCGCGTTGGGCAGGACGCAGGTAGAAGGAATCGTCAGCACGACCTCCCCTCTTCCGTTGGGCTCGTCTTTCGTGCCGTCGACATCGGGGCAACCGGCGGTCTGGGGCGTGAACCGGAGCCGAACGAACCCATCGTCCTGCGCAGTCGACCCCACCTTGAACGCTCGCACCGTCACGAGCACGGCGCTGCCTTTGGGGACTGCGGCGCCGGCAACTGCTGGAATCGCCCAGTTGATGGAAGGGCGGTCGAAATCGACCATGCTGAACCCGGTCGTCAGGTCGGCGAGGCGGTCGGCATTGGTCGAGTTGAGCTCGACGAGCGTCTGGAACGAGATCGGGGTGCCGGTCACCGACTCCGGGTTGTGGCTGAGGCGCACCCGTTGCACGAAGAATGGGGACCGCGCGCCCGAGGTGAACCCGGTGAAGAAAGTCCGATCCCCGAAGGTGCCGGGCGGTTTGGGCAAAGTGAACCCGTCCGCGGCGTTCGCCGAATCGAGCTGAACCACCCAGGTGTGATCAGCGGCGTCGGTGAACACCACCCGAATGACCGAGACCAGCGGGTCGGTGGGCGAGGCGGCGATCCTGAACGTGCGGGCCGCCAGCGCGGGATTCAGGCTCTCGACGTCGAGGTAGTTGTATCTCGCCGCCTCCGGGAAGGCCGGGAACCCCGGGGCGAGGTCGAGGGGGCTGAGGCCCTGCGGGTCGAACTTCAGTGCGCTCCGCTCGACGCGCGAGAAGATCGCCGCGGTGGCGAGGCCTGCATTCACGTCGGGCGTGGTTCTCAGCGCGAGCGCGACAACGCCGAACTCTGAGCCCTCGAGGCCATGGTGCGGCGGCGCCGTTCGCAGCGTCACCAGGCCCGGCGACGCAAGCCCCGACTGGCTGTCGGTCTTCGCGTCGGTCGGAGCGGTGTTGTCCGCCACCCCCATGCCGAGCGGAACGAAGCCGCGGCCCGGAGCGACCGCTCCCCCGAACAACATCACCGTGTCCGGGTAGCTGTTCGCGAACTTCGGGAGATCCGGCACCTTCACGACGAGGTCGAGCGCCAGCCGAACCGGGCCCGGGCTCACCGCCGCCTGGAAGAACCCGTGGTCTACCGAGGTAAACTCCGCCACTCCGCCATCCGCCTGGCTGAAGCGGTACGTGCCATCGGGGTTCTTCGGGGTGGGCCTCAGCGAAAACTGAACATCGCGAACGATGGACGAGTGAAACTTCCAGAAGTCCGGGCGAATCCGCTGGAAGACCTTGAGGAAGTTGACGTCGGCGAAGCCGCGGGCGAACTGGTCGAGAGGCACGTCGCCCCCGGGGAGATCGCCGGTGAATGCCCACGCGGATCGGAGCCCGCAGGCGCCAGACGCGATCGCCGCCTCGTCCGCCCCGCCCGCGGCATCGAGGCAGACCCCAGCCAGCCCCAGGGACGAGACGTTGCTCTTGATCGACTGGTCGGAAAATCCGAGGAACAGGCCGGCAGGCAAGGGGACGACCGTGTCGACCAACGTGCCAACCTTGAAGCGGGTCGGGATGTTGCGCCCGACGAGCGACGAAAAGGAAAGGTCGGTCAGCGACAGGTCGGTGATCAACCCGGCGAGCGAAGTGCCGGTGAGACCCAGGTGGAGACTCGATGTCAGCGGGACATTCTTCACCGTGCCCCGGTAGCCGCCGAACTTGTCCGACCGGTTGCGGCGCAGCGGCACCGAGAGAACCCGCGAGCCCGCAAGCGCGTAGTTGGCGACGGTCAGGTAGTTGTAGTCGGCGTGGAAGACGGAGACCGTGACGGATTGCCTGCCACCCAGCCCCGTCACCGTCGCCAGGCCCATCGGGCTGGTGCTGGCCTCGGAGCCGATTGGGGCCCCGGTCAACGGCACCGACACCAACACTGAGGCGGACGGAATCGGGCGGCCCGTGAGCTCATCGGTCGCCAACACGATGAGCGCGTCCGAGGCGGGCGCCGCGGCGGGGAGCACGCGGACTCTGGCGAAGCACGAGCTCGAGCCTACCGTCGCTTGAACTGCCCGCTCGGCGTCGGCGTTGGTCGCGCCGGCGGTGAATTCGGCGGAGCTGCCGGCGCTCGAACCGGGGCCAGTCACCGCCGGCCCCACCGCAGTCCAGCCCACCCCCGCCTGCAGTACGACCGGCGCTCTGTTGGCGTCCCACAGAAGCACCGAGAACTTTGCGCGCGTCCCTTCGCGAAGGACGAGGTAGTCGGGAAACACGGCGCAACCGGCCACCGCCGACGCTTCGGGTGGCGCAACGCAGGCGCCATCGCGGCACGCCTGCGCCGGGCCGCAGCCGAGGTCGCTCGAACACACCGCGACGACGCATTTGCCCATGTCGCACTCGCACCCGAGAGGCGTGGCGCAGGACTCGAGTGCGTGCTGCTTGCGTACGTCGGCGCCACAATCGGACTTGGCGCGACACGACGGCTCGCAGACCGAGGTCATGGTGTTGCAGGAGAAGAGTGGAAGGTCACAATCCTGGTCGTCAAAACAGGCGGCGCTGGGCCGGCCTGCATCCGGAACGGAGACCCCGCAGCCAGCGCAACCGGCGGTGAGCACGAGCGCGAGCGACGGGACAAGGCGTTGGAGCATCGATGTTCCTTTCCGGCCTGGCGCCTCGCGGGTTGCATCATGTGTGCCGTCGCAACGCCGGAAATTTCGGGACACTGGACATTGAGTTGCGCAGTCCTTTGCGCAGCCCAGGACCGCGGCGCCTCAGCGGCCGCGACGAAGGTGGAAGGCGGCCCGAGTCGAACAGACGTCGCCGGCGGCACAACGGACTCACCCAGAGACGGCGGGGAGCTCATCGCGGGCTGAACCGCCTCTCCCGCCGCCCTCACAGCTCAGGCCGTGGCGACGACAGTCACCGAATCGATGTCCGCCATCACCACCTGCGGGTTGTTGCGGAAGACGGCGACCGCGGCCTCGGCCGTTCCCACCTGCATCACCTCGATCACCTCGTCGATGAAGAACAGCCCGTCGCGCAGCTCGACGCGCACCGGCACTGGCCTGGCCTTCCCGCCACCGAGCGCTTTCTTCAGCACTTGAATCAACCCCGGGTAACCGACGTCGCTCTTACACAGGCGCATGGTCCGTCATCCTAACCGGCTCGCCCCTTCCCCGCTCCCTTGCTAACCAGCCACCCATGAAACGGACCCTGCTTCTGGCGACCAGCCTCGCCCTGACCCTGAGCAGCTGCGCGTTGCTCAAGGATTTGCTGACGACGGTGTTCACCCAACCGACCTTTCGCTTCAAGAGCGCCACGGTGCGGGACGCGACGCTCTCCGGGGTGACGCTCGACACCGTCTGGATCATCGACAACCCCAACACCGTGGGCCTGAGCCTGGCGTCGGTGGACTACTCGCTGTTCATCGACGGGAAGCAGGTGGTCGCCGGCAAGCCGCCGCTGGGGCTGCAGATCCCCGCCGAAGGCTCGGCCGAGCTCGTCTTCCCCGCGAGCGTGAGGTTCCTCGATGTCGTCCCCGCGCTTCAGACGATGCTCAGCAAGGACACCGCGACCTGGCGGGTCGAGGGTTCCATCGGCCTCGACACCCCCGTCGGCGTGGTGTCGCTGCCGCTCGCCGCGCAAGACACGTTCGAGACGCCGAAGCTGCCGCAGGTGCAGTTCTCCGATCCCCGCGTGAGCAACCTGACGTTCTCCGGCGCGACGGTGGAGTTCCCGATGGTGGTGGTCAACCGCAGCAGCTTCCCGATGAAGGTCGCGGTGACTGGGACGCTGTCGATCGCCGGCTCCGCCGTCGGCACACTCTCGACGGGAGACCTGGGCACCCTGTCGGGGAAAGGCAGCCGAACCGTGACTGTTCCGCTCACTTTGAGCTTCATTTCCGCGGGGAGCGCGCTGGTGAGTGCGCTCAACGGCGGCAACGCGAACCTCTCGTTCGACGCGAAGGTGGATTCCGGGCCGGACCAGGTCCCGCTCAAGGTGGACCAATGGGTCAACTTCGTGCGCTGACCCCCTTGCGATGTAAGGTGCGCTCGGAATCACCCGCAGGAGACCCGACGATGAAAACCCTGTCCCTCTGCAGCGCCGCCGCGGTGGTCTTGCTGCTCGCCTGTGGCCCGAAGAGCACGCCCCTCCCCCCCAATGAGGTGGCGGTCACCGCCGTCGGCGCGGTGCGTGGGGGCGCGGTGGAGAAGTCGGTGCCCACCAGCGGCGCGACGCTGACCAGCGCCGACGGCCGCCTGAAGATCGAGATCCCATCTGGCGCGGTCGCCACCTCGCAGATGCTCAGCATCCAGACGATCACCAACGAGGCGCCCGGCGGCGTCGGCACCGCGTATCGGCTCGGGCCCGAAGGGACCAAGTTCTCCCAGCCGGTGAAGGTGACCTTCCTCTATTCCGCCGCTGACCTCGCCGGCTCCGAGGCGCTGGCGCTGAAGATCGCCTACCAGGACGCGAAGGGCCGCTGGAACGCGGTCAAGGGCCTCACCCGAAACGAGACGGCGAAGACCGTCAGCGTGACCACCACCCACTTCTCCGATTGGTCGCTGGTGCTGGGCTGGCAGCTGCGCCCGGGAATGGCGTTGATCAAAGCGGGCGGCTCAGTGGACCTGGTGGTCAACAACTGCAGCAACACCGTGCCAGGCAACGACGAGCTGGCCGAGCTGATCTTCAAGTGCCGCCCGGACCCCGACTTCTTCACCGTCGATCAATGGACCGCCAACGGCGTCAACAACGGCAACTCCAAC
>JAYVRT010000236.1:0-7286 GCA_043776025.1 Archangiaceae bacterium
TCGGTCTCGGTCTCGGTCTCGGTCTCGACGAAGGCTCGACGGGGCAGCCAGCGGGTCACCCACGAAAAGGGCCGGGAGCGTCGCCACTCCCGGCCCTTCCCTATTCCTGATGCGATGGAGCGGGGGCTACTTGCCCTTCTTCTTCAGCTCTTCGTCGATGATCGTCTTGAACTGCTCGATCGGCTGGGCGCCGACGAGCTGGCGGCCGTTGATGAAGAACGTCGGAGTGCCGTTGGCGCCCAGCGCGGTGCCCTCGTTGCTGTCCTTGGTGATCTGGGCGTCGAACTTGTTGCTGTCGAGCGCCGCCTTGAACTTGCCCATGTCGAGGCCGATCTCCTGCCCGTACCGCTCGAGGCTCTGGCGGTCGAGCGAGCCCTGGTTGGCGAAGAGCTTGTCGTGCATCTCCCAGAACTTGCCCTGCTCATTCGCGGCCATCGCGGCGTTCGCGGCCGGCCGGGCGTTGTTGTGGAAGGGCAGCGGCTGGTTCTTCCAGGCCACCTTCACCTTGCCCTCGTACTGCTTCTCGAGCTCCTTGAGCGTCGGGACGACGCGGGAGCAGAACGGGCACTGGAAGTCGGAGAAGGCGACGATGGTGACCGGGGCGTTCTTCGGGCCCTTCACCGGCGCGCCGACGAGGTCGATGTTCGCCGCGACCGCGGGAGCCGCCGGAGCGGCCTGGGGCATCGCTGGGGCCGCCTTGCCGGCCTCTTCCTGGAGCTTGGCGTAGACGTCCTCGACCTTGGTGCCGGCGGCGATCAGCTTGTTCGCCTTGCCGATCTCTTCGTCGATGACGGCCTTGAAGGCCTCGAAGGGCTGCGCGCCGACGAACTCCCGGCCGTTGATGAAGAAGGTCGGGGTGCCGTTGGCACCGGCAGCAGCGCCGGCGGCGGAGTCAGCCTCGATCTTCGCGGCGAATTTGTTGCTGTCGAGGGCCGACTTGAACTTGCCCATGTCGAGGCCGATCTCCTGGCCGTACCGCTCGAGGCTCTGGCGATCGAGCGCGCCCTGGTTGGCGAAGATCTTGTCGTGCATCTGCCAGAACTTGCCCTGCTCGTGGGCGGCCATCGCGGCGTTCGCGGCCGGCTTGGCGTTCTCGTGGAACGGCAGCGGCTGGTTGCGCCAAACGACGCGCACGTCCTTGGCGTAGGTGTCTTCGATCTGCTTCAGGGTCGGGACGACGCGCGAGCAGAAGGGGCACTGGAAGTCGCTCCACACGACGATGGTGACCTTCGCCGCCTTCGCGCCACGAACCGGAGCGTCGGAGGGGACGTCGATCTTCCGGATCGCCGCGGGGGCCGGAGCGGCCTGGGGCGCCGGCGCCTGGGGAGGCGGAGCCGTCGCGGCCTTCTCCATCACCGCCGCGTACACGCCCTCGGGGCGGGTGCCGGCGCTGACGAGCGCCTGTGCCTTACCCATTTCCTCGTCGATCACGGCCTTGAACGACTGAATCGGCTGCGCGCCCGAGAGCTTGCGGCCGTTGATGAAGAAGCAGGGGGTTCCGTTGGCGCCCAGCTGGCCGGCGAGCGCCTGATCCTTGGTGATGACCTCGTTGAACTTCGAGGCGTTGAGGTCGGCCTTCCACTTGTCGACGTTGAGGCCGATCTCCTTCGCATAGCGCTCGTAGGTCTCAGGGCTCAGCTGATCCTGGGCGGCGAAGAGCTTGTCGTGCATCTCCCAGTACTTGCCCTGCTCGCCGGCAGCCATCGCGGCCATCGCGGCCGGCTTGGCGTTCGGGTGGAAGCTCAAGGGGTTCTGCTTCATCACCACGCGGATCTTGTCGCCGTAGTCGGTCTCCAGCTGGCGGACGGTGTTGTGGCCGCGGCTGCAGAAGGGGCACTGGTAGTCGGAGAACTCGACGAGGGTGATCAGCGCGTTGGCCGAGCCACGCACCGGGGCGCCTTCGATCGGAACCTTGTAGACCGCCTGGTCCTCGGTCGGAGCAGCGCGCGGAGCGGCCGCGCGGGCCGCCGTGGGGTTCGCCGAAGGAGCGACGACGGCGCTCGGAGCGCTGCCCGGGGCGCCAGCAGTACCACCAACCATACGGCCGACCGCGAAGCCGACCACGCCACCGACCAGCAGGGCGATGATCACATTGGGTTTCATTTGAATTTCTGCTCCTTTAGGAAAATTGCACGCGTAAGTTGCTGCTTTGGGGGACGCGCATACCAAACTTGGCCCCGGAGGTGTCATGAAAGCCCTCAAAGTTTCAGCGCCGTTGGTCGACGCCCGAAGCCGGCCATGTCCCTGGCCGATCATCGAGCTGGCGAAGGCGCTGAAGGCTCACGCCGAGGTCGAGCTGTGGGCCGACGATCCCGCTGCACGGGCGGATCTCGACAGCTTCTGTGCGGCGACGAAAGCGCGGCTGGTGGCGATCGACACCAGCGGGCCGACGCTGAGGGCGGTGGTCGCGAGGGCCTGATTAAGGCTTCGGGTGGGCGACGAAGAACTGCATCACCCGCTGGCCCCAGACGAAGGCGTTGGGTGGAGCGCAGGAGAAGAACATCGTCTGGCCGATCGCGGCGTTGGCTGCCAGATCGTTGCCGCCGGGGATGCAGTGGCCTCCGAGGACGATCGGCACCAGCGGCGGCGGCGTGACGTAGTCGTGCTGGAGGAACTCGTACACCGTGCCTGACGCGTTGGTGTAGCGGGTGTGGATGTGTTTCGGGTCGGAGCTGACGACGGTGGGGCTGCTGAGCGCCCACGCAGCGAGCGCCGCGTCGCGCTGGGCCTGGCCCTTGGCGAAGGGGACGAGGCCGTCGGCGGTGGCGTGCATCTGCAGAATCGGCACTTGCCGCGACGGAGTGGCGGTGGTGTCGAAGGGGCAGTCGAGCTTGTAGGGCGGGGAGCTGCCGGTCAGCGTCTTGCCGTCGGCGGCGGCGATCGGCGCGGCGGAGGCGAGCACGTCGGCGTGGGCGCAGACCATCCGCCAGGTCATCGCGCCGCCTTGAGAGAACCCGGTGAAGTGGATCCTCTTCGGGTTGATCGCGAGCGCGGAGAAGAGCTGCTGGGCGAACGCCCACACGCGGGCGTCGTCGGTGATCGGCGTCCAGGAAGGCCCGATGAGGCTACTGGGAGCGGTGGGTTGGACGACGACGTAGTTGAGCGCCGAGCCGATGATGCGCAGCCCGGTGCTCTTTTCCATCCCCGCGGCGTTCATCGTCAGGCCGTGGATGTCGAAGACGACGCCGCAGCCACCGGTGGTGCAGGCGGCGGGGATCTGTCTGCGGTAGAGCGCCAATGGGCGCCGCCAGACGCCGGCGCTCCCGCCGAGAAGAGGCGGCCGGAGTACCCAAGGGGCGCGGGGAGGGGCAGGTGGCCGTCGGTGCCACCACTGGACGTGACGACCACCGCAGAGTGGTGCTGGTTACGGCCAGTGGTGGTGAATACGGCCACGCGCTTGGAAACCGGCGCGAGGCGCCGGGGCCGGCCGGGGCTTCGGGCGACGCTGGGCGCGGCTGCGGAGCGCTGCGATTCCAGAGCGAGGCCCGATTTGTCTCCGAGGAGCGGCCGAGCCCGGGCCTACCTCCAACAGCCGGCTGGGCCCGGGCTAACCGCAACCGCTCTGCTTCTAAGCCGTCGCCGCCCAGCCGGATCGACATCACTGGGTGGGTCGACTACGAAGGCAGGCCGCTGCAGCTCGTGGCCGGGCGGCTCTTGGTGCTGGAGAACCCGATGACCCGCGTTCTGTTCGCAATGCTGCTCCTGTCCACCGCTTGTGGCGTCACGTCGAGTGGTGCGGGCGGCGGCTCGGGCGGAGGGAGCGGCGGCGCGGGAGGGGCGGGGGGCGGCACCGCCGGAGGGACCGGTGGTGCGGCGGGCGGCAGCAGCTCGGGCGGCGGCGTGGGCGGCGGATCAGGAGTCGGTGGCGGAACGGGCGGAACGGGCGGAACGGGCGGAGGCACCTCCGACGCGGGCACCTCCGACGCCGGCGTGGTCACCTGGTACAAAGACGTGCTTCCGATCGCGCAGGAGCGCTGCCAGGGCTGCCACGTGGCGGGCGGCATCGGCTCGTTCCCGATGATGACGTACTCGGACGTGGTGCCGTTGTGGCACGGCTCGATGGCGAGCCAGACGGCGACGAAGCGGATGCCGCCGTGGATGCCGACGCAGAGCGCAGCTTGCCCGGCGATCGAGAACTCGCGTTCGCTGACTCCGGCGGAGATCGACACCTTCGCGAACTGGCATTTGCAGGGCGCGCCCGAGGGGAATCCGGCTGACGCGCCGCCTCCGCGCGACGGTGGCACGGGGCTGCCGTGGGTGGACGCTGCGGTCGACCAGGGCTTCGACTACACCCCCCAGGCGGGGCTCACCGACGACTACCACTGCTTCGTGATCGACCCCGGGCTCACCGCGAACCAGTACGTGATCGGCTTCGACATCAAGCCCGGCGTGCGCGCTGAGGTGCACCACATCATCCTCTACACGACGACGGCGGCCGAGGCGGCGGCGCAGAACACCACCGGCACCGGCTGGACGTGCTTTGGCGGCACCGGCACCAGCGGCACGCCGCAGATGCTCGGAGGCTGGGCGCCCGGCACCCCGGTGACCCAGTTCCCCGCGACGACCGGCATCGCCTTCAACACCGGCCGGGTGATCGTGATGCAGGTCCACTACAACAACGCGCACGGCTATTCGCCGGATCGCACGACGGTGAAGCTGCAGTACGCGAAGACGCCAGTGGCGAAGGTGGCGACGATGGTGCCCTTCCCGGACAACAACTTCTCGATTCCGCCGAACGCGGTCGGCTACACCCACAGCCAGAGCTACCCGTCTCCGCTCGCGGGGAAGATCTGGGGCGTCTTCCCCCACATGCACACGCTGGGGAAGAAGATCGGCGTCACCCTGAACACCGCCTGCATGGTGGACATCCAGAGCTGGGACTTCCACTGGCAGCAGATGTACTTCTTCAAGACACCGGTCGCGATCGCCCTCGGCAACACGATCAAGCTCTCATGTACCTGGGACAACCCGTCGACCAACACCATCACCTGGGGCGAGAAGACGACCGACGAGATGTGCCTCAACTACTTCTACGTCACCCAGTAGCCCGTTCAGGTCAGCTGGAGGACCTTCTCTTCCAGCCGCTTGCCGCGCGAGACGCCGAGGATCAGCACCTGGCGCTGCACCAGCAGGCCGACGGTGCGGGTGATGATGTCCTCGGGCTGAACCGCCTGGCCGTCGAAGTGCACCACCAGCACCGCGCCGTTGTTCTCCAGCGTCGCGGTGCGGCAGCCCGACAGCGCCTTCACCTCGTCGAGCGGCACCGGCCCCCGGGCGATCTGCACCCGGAACTCGGCGAGCTGGCCGGTCATCTCCGACATCGTGCCGGCCTTCACCAGCAGGCCCTTGTCGAGGATCGCCGTCGAGTCGCACAGCTCCTCGAGCTCCTGGAGGTTGTGGCTCGAGACGACCACCGTCGCGTTCCCCTTGAGCTCGCGGATCAGCGCGCGAATCGACGCGGCGATCTTCGGGTCGAGCCCCGCGGTCGGCTCGTCGAGGAAGACCACCGGCGGCTGGCCCATCAGCGCCTGGGCCATCGCGACCCGCTTCGCCATGCCGTGAGACATCGCGCCCGCGGGCACGGCCCAGGTCTCGGGCAGGGAGACGCGATCGAGCGCGGTGCGCGCCTCCTTCTCCGGGTGGGCCAGGCCCGACAGACGGGCGAGGTAGGTCAGCAGCCCGCCCACGGGCCACGCCGGCGGGAGCACCGCGTCCTGCGGCAGCACGCCGACCTTCCCCTTGAGCACGCCGGGCTGGGTGGGGTCGAGGCCGAGCACGCGGATCGTCCCCGCCGTCGGGTAGAGGAAGCCGCACATCATCGAGAAGGTGGTGGTCTTCCCCGCGCCGTTGGGGCCGATCAGCCCGTAGCACTCGCCCTCGCCGACGTTGAAGGTGACGTTGTTGACCGCGACCTTGGGTCCGAAGTGCTTGCTCAGGCCGGTGATCTCGATCGCCGCCTTCACAGGTCCCTCGCCTCGAGCGCCAGGTGCGCCAGCCCGAGGAAGAACAGCGCGAAGCCCAGGTGCACCAGCCCCGCAGAGGCAAAGCGGGCGAAGGCCGGGTGGAGCAGGTCCTGCCCGAAGTTCCACACCGAGGCGTAGCGGAAGTACCCCATCCACGACTCGGGCTTGAGCTGGGCGAGCGTCCCGAAGGCCGCCTCTTCTCCCGGCAGCCGGCAGGCGTTGCCGATCGACGACATGAACCAGATGACGAAGAGGACGATCACGTTGAGCACCAGGCTCACGCCTGACTGCTTGGTGACCGCGGAGCACAGGGAGGAGAGGCCGAGGTAGGCGAGGGCGAAGACCACCACCACCGCGGACAGCTTGAGCAGCAGCAGCGCCGCGGCGCCGAAGGTGAAGTCGTCGTTGAGCGCCTTCGCCACGCCGACCATCAGCACCGTGCACAGCACCAGCAGCCCGCTGGCGATCGTCGCCTGGGCGAGGAACTTGCCCAGCAGGATGCTCGAGCGCTTCACCCGCACCACGAGGTAGCGAATCGACTTGGGTCCGATCTCTCCGGAGATCTGATCGAAGCCCATCAGCGCGACGAAGAGCGGGGTGAAGACCATCGTCAGCTTGAAGACGACGAAGAGCACCAGCGGCATCAGCGCCAGGGCGTCGAGCAGCTGCTCGTCGTCGGTGAAGAACGTCGAGAGGAACTGCTTCTTCGCTCCCAGCGTCTGCTTCGAGTCGATCGCCGCGTCGCCGCCTCCGGCCGAGCTCGCGCTCATCTGGATCTGCGCCGTCGCCTGGTGGCTCAAGAACCCGACGATGGTCAGCGCCAACCCGGTGAAGAGCAGGAAGAGGATCAAAAGGACGATCACCCGCCCGCCCTTCAGCGCACGACCGACCTCGCCCCGCCAGATCTCAGTGATTTCCCGGATGTCGTCCAAGGCCGGCGGCAACCTATAAGACTTAAGGTGAAGGTAAGGTGGTTTTCGTGAAGGGTCTCTTTCTCGGGTTGTCCCTGCTCGCTGCCGCGGCGCTTGCCCAGGCGCCCGCGCCGGCCGACGACGCCGAGGCCCAAAGCGAGCCGG
Organism: Archangiaceae bacterium; assembly: GCA_043776025.1. Taxonomy (GTDB): domain Bacteria; phylum Myxococcota; class Myxococcia; order Myxococcales; family Myxococcaceae; genus JAYVRT01. The sequence continues at coordinate 7,040 of JAYVRT010000236.1, forward strand.
TGGTGCCCAGCCGGCTGACCGCGCCGCCGTTGGCGACCGCGAAGAGTCTGGACCCAAGCCTCGACCTGCTCACCCTCGCCAGCCGCGGCACCGACGGGAAGCTGTGGGCGCCACACGCCGGAGCGTCCACCGAGCCGCTCACCATCGAGCCGTTGCTCCAGAAGCAGCTCACGGAGCTGCTCCGGCTGTACCAGACCCCCTGGGCAGCGGTGGTGGCGATCGAGCCGTCGACGGGACGGGTGCTGGC